>SLSL01000267.1 GCA_007130465.1 Halanaerobiaceae bacterium
CTTCGCTTAAATCATCGAAATTATCCCTGACCATCGATCTGATACTCTCTAGAATATCATCTAACTGGGAGATCATAATCGGATCTCTAACTCCAGCCAGAGAGATTGTCCGGTAACCGGCTAGTTCTGCCCCTTCTAGCTTAATTGTATAGGTTTCAGCCGGAATGAATTTGCTGCCTGTAACCTCAACTTCTCTAGCGCTGATTGCCGTAAATTCAGTATCTGTTAGATCGATTTCTCCACCTGGTCCAGTTAGATGATAGGGGTCTGCCTTTTCATAGAGGGTATGGGCTGCAACAGAAGTGACAGTGCAGCGCCGCTCCTGATTGAGTGGCTTTAAGATAAAGGAATCTTCTTTTAGGGTTCCTAGCATGCAGTCACTGCCACTACCTGGATCGGCTGCTATACTGGCACATTCCAGGATTTTGCCAAGATGAAAGGCCAGGCCTGGTTTAAAGCCGGCTTTCACTGCCGGAGCGGCAAAGACTGTTGGGTCATAGGCCCGGCCACAGAGGACTACATCTGGTTCGTTATCTAAGGCCTCTATAATTGGCTCTATGCCCATCTGACCAACTATATTGGTGGAATTATCTATATCTGCTGACTTGATTTCTTCAGCTGGAGCCAGCGGTGAAATTTTGCCGTCTGCCAGCTTTGCTTTGAGATATTCTTTATCGAACTGAGAACCGATTAAGGCGACTTTTAAATTCCAGCCTTCTTCACTGGCCAGTTCCTTTACTATCTTTTCTGTCCAGTTAAGATGGGAATCAGCTCCAGAACCTCCTGAGGTGCCGACCAGGACAGGTATATCTAGTTTCTGGCCGCCTCTGATAATCAGACGGAGGTCTCTTTTGACAGCTTCTCTATCTGTAAAAGATTTGCCTGAGCCTAAATAATAGGGGCCAGGATCTGTTGAGCCGCCATCGACGGCAATAATATCTGGGGATTCAGTTAAACCAGCTTCAAATGATTTTATTGGGAAACCGTAGCCGAGAATAGCTGTCGGTGCCAGTATCTTAAATTCTGCTTGCATTATCTACCTACTCCTTCAGTTTTGATCTGATTAGGCTGCTGATTGGTTTCTTTCCATTCCAGCAGTCTTAATGTCCGCTGCATCTGATTATTGACTATCATCAGGCCTTCATCGAGACCCATGCCTGGTTTGGCCAGGATCTGATCCGGCCTGGTAGCCAGGGCTATATCGGTACAGATTCTAGCTGAGCGGTCTGTCTCATTACAGGTACCACCCTGATATGCTCCCAGACCCTTATCTTTGCAATAAAGGACTGCTTCAATTGTATTGTTGATGCCGCCGAGGTCCGGGGTCTTAATCTGAATCATATGACCGGCCTTATTATCGGCAAAGAGTTTGATATCTTCAAAAGTATTGCACCATTCATCGGCAACCAGTTCGACTGTTGAGCCAAGCTCTTCCAGCCTTGCTGTCAGGGCAGAGAGTTCTTTGACCTGGGCTTCTCTATTACCAGCATCCATTGGCCCTTCTATTCTTAGTTTAAAGGGGGCTGCTGCTTTTTCAGCCTTAAATATATATTCTGCCATCTCTTCTATTGTGTTAAAGGCTTCGCCGATTGTACCATAGACATCTATATGGAGAGCAGGGCGATAATCATCACCGCCAAATTCCTGAATTCGATCTCTCAGCCAGCTGATATATTTGATTAATTTTTCACCCTTATGACCTAATTTATCAGTCACATTATTGATTAGGCCATGGGGCAAGACCTGAGCCCTTTTAATGATCGCTTTATCGGCATTAAGATAGCGGTCATCACCGGTCTGGGTGAAGATTGGAATTGAATCTGGCTTTAACTCCAGGCCATATTCTCTGGCCACTACTTCTGTTCTACTCTCTTGATTACTGGCTGCAACTGCTGAGAGGGCAGCCTGACTCAAACCATAACGGAGGGCAGTATGAAGCCTTTTACCATCAATCTTGATATTTTCAATTAGCTCAGCCAGTTCTTTAAAACTATCGACTTTCTGGCCGACAAGATAGGGTTTAACTTCTTCTTCAATTACTGGAATAAATTCTCTGCTCAAAAAGAGAGGATCTCTGCCACCTGCTCCAGAATACTGAACAGCAGCACAGTCTCCACCACCCTGATTACCATCTGAAAGCATGAATTCGACTGAAATGGCCTCGCCAGCCTGGCGGACTGATTCAAAACCAGGGGTTTCCGTATTTCCTTTGTAATTTAAGCCATCAGTTTTAGCACCAGATTTGATGGCTTTTTGATCGTCAAAATAAAAACCTGTCAGAGCCGGGGATGCTATAATATCTACAATTTCTGTCATTATTATCTCCTACTCTCTCGGTCTTCCGATAAGCATACCCTTGCCGATGGCATAGATATCATCGATAACCATCTGGAAGGTTGCTTCTCTATCTTCAAATTGGCCTCTTTCAGCCAGGCGCTTTTTGTGAAAGGCTTTAACATCGTCTGGCAGTGGGAGGTTGCCTGTATTTAAATATCTGACAGCACCGATATTATCTCTGGCTGGCAGGATCTTACCTTTATTGAATTTACTTGGGGCAAAGGGTACATCAACAACTCCGGCTTCAAATGCTCTAACTGCACCTTTAGCCCAATCACCTTCGCCAAGTTCTTTAACTTTATCAAGAATAGCTCTAACTTCTTTTTTAATTATCTCTTTTTCACGATCAAGCTTGGCTGTCTGCTCTAATGATTGATCTTTAAGCATATTGACAATCTGTTTGGTTGCTTTAAGGCCTGAGGCATTGGCTTCTTTTGTTGGAATACCCATGGCCTCATGAGGAGTCTTAACAATTACTTTTGTCGCTCCACTTAGAGCTGCTGCCGTGGCACCCCAGCTAATAACGGCATAGGCTTTTGATTCGTCCTGAGGGAATCCGCCCATCCACTGATGAAAGACTGTTGTTAGTTTGATATCTTCATAACCCTCGTCATTTAAATATGAGTAAGCCAGCTCTCTTAGAGTCTGGATAGCAGCAACATCCTGGACTAAATTACCATTCTGACCATAACCAAGGGTTAAATATTTTACTCCCTGTTCTGCTGCTAGCAGGGCTTCTAAGATTGCAACAACATGGGAAACAGCTGGCGGTACCAGGGTTCCTGTTAAAGGGCCAAAGGGCTCACGGTTAATATCTACGCCCTGTTCCTGGTAATAACCGATCAATCTATCGACATACTGCCAGTCTCTGATTGTATCTTCCAGTGATACCTTTTTAGCATAGGGTATATTATATGAGATTCCTCCACCTTCGTAATCAGTGAAGCCTCCTGCCATTGTAATTTCAGCAAGGAGCCTGGCATCAGGGGTTCCATGACGGACCTGAACAGGCAGATTAAGAGATTCGATAACTTTTCTGCAGGTTTCCAGGCCATGATTGACTGCTGGAAAACCATTGAGCATTGATCTGCCCATCTCCTGGCTCTCTTCAATTCCCTGTTCTGCTTCTTTATACTGATTCTGTCTGGTATAGCTATCAATCGTTACTGGAAGAAGATCGGCTTCTCCTTCTTCATCAAGATAGGTTAAAAGCTCAATTAACTCATCAGGAAGGGCAACTCCTGCTCTAGGCTGAATTAAGGTCTCGCCTTCTTTTTCGGCTTTCATTAATCTTGCTGCCATCTTTTTCTGTTCTGGCAAGTCTTTTTGATACTGAACTGCCTCAGCTAGATCTACATTTTCACCTGTTGGCCAGGCCTGTAAAACTTCTTCCCGCTCTTTTAAGAATTCTTCCTCTGGTATCTTTTGATTCTTTAAATTACTCATCTTATACTGGATCCCCCTGTTTTAATTTCAATAAATATTTTTTCATTAATTTCACTGACTTTGCTGGTTCAACCTCTGCTAACAACCCTAAGGCCGCCAGCAGGTAATTTCTGTCTAAATAAAGTTCTGGACTTTCAGGATTGAGTGTCTCTGGGTCAGACTGATTTCTCTGGAGCAGACCTGTTAATATCTCGTCAGGTGCCTGATTATGTACGATAACCCCACCTGTTCCAATTACTGTCTTGATTCCTGTTAAGTCTTTGCCTTCCTGGATAAAGACTTCACCTCTTGGCGTATAGATAGATTTTATATTCCCTGCGTGTCTGGTGACTGCTGTACTGATTGCCTCTCTGCCTAAAATATTATCATACCTAATATCTGCTTCTGATTCTGGAAGATAATCAGGCTGATGACTTATTCTATTTATATGATCCTTAAAATTTTCTATCTTTAGTTCATTATTATATTCCTCTTTGAATAACTGCTGCCAGCGATATTCTGGTTTGAGATTGAATAATGCCTCTGCACTATATCTCATTCCAAGATCGCCTTCAACTGTTCTCTTTAGATATGGTTCCTCAAGTCCACGCTGACTTATCCCTGACTGCATGGGATGGCCTGCTGCCGCTGAATGGACGTCGGTTGTTGCTCCGCCAATATCTACAACAATCAAATCACCGTAACCTTCAACATCTCCAGCTCCTTTTGAGAGATAATCTGCTGCCTGAAGAACTGCTGAGGGAGTTGGCATGATAACGCCATTAATGAATTCTTTGACCTGGTCAAAACCCCGGGCTGCTACTATTCTATTCAAAAAGATCTCTCTAATTTTCTGACGGGCTGGCTCTATATTTAATTTTTCGAGCTCTGGCATAACGTTTTCTGTGATATAGGTCTCTTTTCCAGCTGATTTTAAAATATTTTCGACCTGAACAACTGCAGAACGATTGCCGGCTATAACAATTGGCCGATCAAGATCTGATTCAGCCAGCTTTTTAGCATTATGGAGAATTATTTCCTGATTGCCTCCATCGGTACCGCCAGCCAGCAAGATAATATCTGGATTATCTTCTTTAATAGCACTGATATCTCTGGAAGTCAGTTCATAGGAATAACTTCCAATGACTCTACTGCCAGCTCCAAGAGCTGCCTGCCTGGCAGCTTCAGCTGTTAATTCTGGTACCAGTCCACTGGCTACTATCTTTAAGCCACCTGCTGCACTGCTGCTGGCCAGTTTATAATCGGCGGCCTCCCAGTCTGGAATATCTTTCAGAGCTTTCAATAAACCCTGGTTGATTCCTGTCTCAACTGTAGTATAGGCCTGACTTCTGGCAATTAACTCCAGAGAATCGAGATTAAATTTGGCAACTTTAGTAAAGGTGCTGCCTATATCAATAAGCAGGGCTTGCTGCATTTATTTCGCCCTCCGAAATTTTTATATCATTTAGGTCTTCTTTTAAATGATCAATAGCTGTCTCGGGCTGGGTTCCAGGTGGATATGCTCGGTCATAGCCCATATTAAGGAAAAGATCTTTAACATTATCCCAGGACTGTTTACCAATAACAAGATTACCTCCTACATAAAGCAGAATATCACCGATACCGGCTTCTTTACATTTTGCTCTAAGACCTCGACAGTCCATTTCACCATGACCATAAAGGGATGAGACCCAGATTGCATCTGCACCTGTTTCTACTGCTGCTGATACAAATTCCTGTTGATTGGACATTACACCAATATTAACTGGTTTGACATCTGCTTCCTTAAGGGCATGTTCTAAGATCTGATTTCCAATTGCATGTACATCTGCTCCGATTACACCAAGAACTACTGTTGGTTTTGACTGGTTTTCCATAATTTTTTTCACCTCTATTTTTTATTCAACCTGATTTACATCTAAGAGTGTCATTTTCAATAAATTAATTGAGCCCCTATCCGGGGTGAATTGAAAATTGATAACCTTTTTGTGACCATCAATTTTCTCCTGAATAGAATTATAACGGGCCGGGGAAGAAATTACAACGTCCTGAGCCGATAAAAATGGTTCTAATTGCTCATTTTCTTCAGTAATTGTATAATTTAATTTAAAATCATTAAGACCATTGGCCTTTAATGAACTTTTTACTTCCTCAGCAAAACTTTCTGATTGACAGACCAGTCCGACATTGCTTTTTGCTGGTATCCTTGCAATTTCAACTATTGTTTTCATTTCTGGTTCAAGGGTCATATCGACCAAGTTTTTATCAGACCCGGTTAGAAATTCCTCAACTTCATCGAGATGAAACGGTGTTGTAATAATTACTTCTACCTTATTTAAAACTTTTGAAATCCGTTCCGGTTCATTTTGCATCTCCTGAATTTTTATCGGGATAACAGCGACTTCATTTTCTATAGCTGTAGCATTTATCATTGCCTGTAGCTGCTCTTTACTGCATTCGATAAAAGCTACCTTTGTCTGATTTCTCAATTCTTCCTTCTCTTTTGCTCTAACATAGGCTATTGTTAAAAAGTCATCCAGGCTAAAGCCCATTTCAATGGCTTCATCCATTGCCAGATCAATAATCTTTAAAAGCTTATCTTTCCTGCTCGGTTCTTTTAACCCCTTTGGCTCTACTTTAACAAAAGTTCCTTTACCCTGTTGAGATAAAAGGATGCCATTCTGCTCTAATTCTTTATAGGCGGCACTAACTCTATTCCTGCTCACATTTAGCTTTTTTGAAAGTTCTCTTTCCGGCGGAAGTCTTTCGCCTCTCATTAGAATTCCTTTATTAATCATCTCTTCAATCTGCTCTTTTATCTGAAGATAAATCGGCAAACCACTTTTTTTATTAATCTCAATTTCCATAATTTCACCTCATTAAATTGGCACAATGGATTAATGGACAGTACCAATTTTCTTCTCTATATATATTATAGGTTTAAGACTAAATTCCTGCCTAAAAATCAAAATAATTTAAATTAATTTCTCATTAAAAAACCGGAGGCTATTAAACCTCCGGATTATCATTAATTATCTTCAATTTCTATCTCATATTCTTCTGTAGATTCTTCATCAGGAGTATTCTCTAAAAGAATATCATCTGAATAACTATAAGGAATTGATAGATCGAGATGACCAACTAAAGTGTCTAACTCTTCCCCTTCAATTTTAAAGATAACTTCATCGATCCCTGGAAGAGATGTCATTGTATTTACTATTGAATAAATAGTTAAACGTTCCCCGGTACTGCCTCCAGGATGATCTGTTCTAATAGCTTCATTAAAATTTAGAGTGATTAGCCCATTTTCATAATTATAATCATTCAATTCAGTAGCTTCTGAAACTGTTGCCCTTAAATCATCTGAGTCTGGTCCGGCAATAATCTCCTCTATAGCCTCTCGATATAAATCTTCCCCAGGTAGGGTTCTTCTTTCTGAGTCTAAATACATAGCATCCTCAGTTGCAAAATATATATTAACTTCTCGCTCTCCTGGTGGAGGATATTCATCTCCTGGAGTTCTGAGGAGGAAAATCACTGCTAAAACCAGCAGAACCAGGAGAATATATCCAGGCTTTTTAATCCTTTCAATATTATACAAAATTATTCCCCCTCTCCAGAATGAATCTGATTTAGATATTCTTCAATACCTTCAGCTATTGATTGGGCTGCTTTTTCTCTAAACGAAGTTTCTCTTAATAATTGTTCCTCTTCTTTATTTGAAAGGAAACCAATTTCCAGTAAAACTGCTGGCATTTCAGTATTTCTAATAACGTAGAAGTTATCAGATTTTACACCTCTATCAGTAAGTCCTAAATGATCCAGCATACTCCTTTGCATTATATTAGCAAACAAATAACTATCTGAGCGCCGATTTGGTGCATAGTAAGTTTCTATGCCCCCAACTTTATTTCTATGGGCCGCATTTGAATGAACACTTACATATAAACCAGCCTCACTATTATTAGCCATATTAACCCGATCATGAAGAGTTACAAAGGTATCATCATCTCTAGTTAAAATTACCTGATGATCATTTTCTTCAAGCAGTTTTGCTGCCTTTAAAGAAATTGCTAATGCAACTTCTTTTTCATTTAAACCAGTAGGACCAATAGCTCCTGCATCAAAACCACCATGGCCTGGATCAATAACAATTTTAGTCGACGTATCGTCTAACTGTTCTCTAGCAAGGGAGACCATTATTTCACTATCAGGTTCTCCTGATAATACCTGATAATTATGGAAGTCATTTAGCTCAAAAACTACTCTTATAAATTCTTCTCCTCTTGATTCAAAAATTCCTTTTCTCACTTCTTCAACCATACCTTCAGGCTCAGGAAGATTGAAATCATCTATATATTCACGATCAAGGCCCTTTATATCAATTGCAATCCGGTGGGGATGTGAAAATTTCCTGACTTCATAATCAACATTACCGGTAAAGTCAATATGGAGATTCTGAAAATTATTTTGTTCAGTAAGATAAATCTCTCTTAACCTATTCTCAAGTTTAACCGTATGATAAAATTTTCCATCTTCAATCTCTTCTACCTGCCATTCATAACCACTGTTTTGATATAGTTCAGCAACCAGCCTGACTGTCTCACGGTCAAACCTTGATGATCTGATCTCTTTCATAGTTGAGTTATCAACTTCTATCTTATCAGGGAAATCCTCTGATCGACTAGTATGGAGCATATTAATTACAAGCCGGTCCGGGTCTGGCAATGTAAATATACTTGGATTAATCTCAGTATTTGTAATAAATGAAATCATACCTGGTTCATAAGCTAGATCACTAACAATGGACTGTTCAGTCGGCCTAAATACTAACTTATCAGCGTCTACTGATTCATCTATACCTAAGTGAGCATCATCAGTAAGTTCTAAAACAACTCTTAAAACTACCGGATCTTCAGAGAACTGGCTTAAACGAATATCTTTTACATAATCATTTTCTTCAATATCAAGATCTACCTCACTTAACATGAGATCTGGTATATCTATAATCATCCTCCTTGGTTCTTCAAGAAAGAAGATTTCTGGCCTTTCCATGGCTGAGTTGGCCTCTATTTCCAGAAAATCATCATCACGCCAATCAACATTAACAAGACGAGGATTAAAGGTAACAACTAAATTGCTGCCATCCTCTTCAATGCCTCCATCACGGCGATAGGGTATTGGGTGCAGACTGGTAATTATTATCTCTAGCCTTGACTCAACTTCATTCTCTCTAACTCTAAGATTAAAATTTTCATTAGAAACATTATCAAGAAAATCATCAGACAGAGCTGCTTTATCAACCTCTATCTTCATTTTTTTAGGATCATCAGTTGGAGCAATTCTATATGGTGTTATTTCATCCATATCTAAAAAAATCATTCGCTCATCATCACTCCAGTAAGCCTCATAAACTTTAGTCTCTGGCTGAAATATGTAAAAATCACCATTCGACTCATTACTAGTCAAATATCCAAAGGCTCTAACCACATCATTTAATGGGATATAACTGGTTTCATCAATTAATCTAGCTCCAACTTCTGTTCTCCGGGTTGAGTTGCCAGTCTGAATATAGGGATGATCTATCATCATCCTTAACTCTGTCTGTTCTCGGGAAAGATTTATTGATTTAAGGGATTCAACCCATTCAAGTTCAAGATCAAGATGTTCTGCAAGAGCTCTTGCATCTACTAAATATGTATCATCTATAATTTCTGGATTAAGATCTTCAGTAATTTCTTCACCATGATAATAAATATCTGGTGTTTCAGCTATTATAGCTTGTGGTAAAAATATTGTTATTGAAATAACAAAAATTATGAGATATAAAAAAACTTTTTTCTGGTACATCCTGACAACTCCCTCCTTCCCTGAAAAAAATAAATATAAAGATCTAGAAGTAGCCCTCTAATTTCATCAATTCTTCAGACTACTTCCAGTACATCGGCTGGATCCTGAATAAAATACTTGTCTACTTATTTCTATTTAAAATTACTGCTATTACTTTTTATTTCAATAAATTCTACTAATAAAATGTCCTATTTATTATATTTCAAGATAAATAGCAGAATTCCTGCAGGATCTTTGAATTATAAAGGTTTATTCCAGTCTTAGATTAAATTCTTTTACCTGCTGATTATATTCTTCTGCATCTTCATTATATTTTCCAACCTCATTAAGGACATCAAAAATCTCAAACGCCTTTAAAGCAGAAAAACCAATCAAATAGGGAGTAGCTTCACTAAGATCATCTCTAGTTACTGCCATGCCAAGCATTACCGCTTCACCTGCCAGGAATAAAGCACCCTTTGGCCACCAACTTTCAGCATAAGCATGGCCTAATGAAGGAATGATTAGACCTCTGGTAGCTGCTCCTGCCTGGGATTTTAAATCTAAAGTATCAAGTTTCCTTTTTTCAGGTTCTAGATACTGAAGATCCCAGTAAGCATCCGTTCCAAATAAAGCCTGATTTCGATCAAGATAATCAACCACCCTTCTCCCTTCAGCATCCCTTCTTCCAACCTCTGCTCCTTCTGAAAGAAGAATATCAATAATATTTTCATTGCTGGTATTAGCTGCAGCCAGCATTAATGGAGTTTTCCCACGATAAGTATTCTCCGGCTCAACCTCTGCACCATAATTAATTAAATTATTAATTATAGCTGCATCATTAGTGTTTTCTACTGCCAGCATTAAAGGAGTATACTTATCTGGAGTTAATCTATTAACATCTGCCCCACCATTAAGAAGTATCTGAACCCTATTATAACCTGGCCTGGCTTTTAATTCATAATGGAGAGGAGTCAAACCATCTGAATCCTGATGATCAACAGCTATACCCTTTGAAATCAACCAGTTTAAAAGTCTCTCGTTAACCTTATTTTTGATCCCATAATGGAGAGCACCCTGATTATTTCTATCGAGATGATTTATATCTGCTCCCTGAAATATAAGATATTCAAAAATAGAAATAGATCTATTAGCCAGAATACCATGAAGAAAAGCAGTTCTCTGTTGGTCATCCTGAAGATCAATTTCAGCTCCTGCCCTCAGTAATCGCTGAATATCATTTGTGTTTCTTGCATTTCTTACATTAAGCATCAATGGAGTAATACCATTATTATCTTTGAGATTAGGTCTGGCATTATTATCTAGCAAGAGACTAATAAGACTAGAATCTGTTCTGGCTGCAGCTCTGTGCAAAGCTGTCCTCCCTTGATTATCTTTTATATTGACACTTGCACCAGCATTTAATAATAATCTTATACTTGTTAATGAACTGGATTCTTCTGATAAGATATGGAGAGCTGTTTTACCTTCTCTATTTTGCTGGTCAACACCAGCACCAGCCTGAACTAATAATCTAACCTTTTCATTAGAGCCAGTCTCTGCCGCAACTAAAAGCGGTGTCGTTCTATCGTCTGCAACAACATTAACAGCTGCCCCGTAATTGATTAAGGTCCTTAAGACTGAACTATTACTATTATATCTGGCTGCATTATATAAAGCCGACCTACCTGAATTATCTCTGGCCTCTAAAGAAGAGCCATTTTCAACCAGGAGAAAGATTATTTGTGGATTATGATTATATCTTGCAGCTGCAATAAGAGGTGTCTCACCAGCTTGGTTTCTTGCATTAATATCTGCACCAGCCTCTATTGCCTCCTGAACCTCCTGGAATGTTGCATCTTTAACCAATTCAATAAAGTTATTTTCTGCCTGGACCGGACCTGATATTACAAGGATAGTAAAAATAATCAGTAATATAATTAAAGTCTGCTTGAATTTTTTCAATTTAAATACCCCCAATAGTTCTTTTAATAATAAATTCTCCATCAAAAGCAAATTCCCTTTATATAAAAGAAAAAAAGGGAAATTAAATTAAATAAAGAACTTATTAATGAGGTGAAATTTTATGAAAAACAATTTAATTATCCAGGATAAACCCCTGGTCTTAATCAGCCGCTGCCTGGGTTTTAAGGCCTGCCGTTATGATGGCACTATTATTGAATTTGAACAGCTTGAAGAGTTAAAAGAACAATTTAATTTAAAGCCTATCTGCCCTGAAGTTGCTGCTGGTATGGGGGCTCCCAGGCCACCAATAAAACTTATAGCCCTGAATAACAAAAAAGAAATAGGCTATATATTTAATAGCCGCTGGCAGTTAAAGACTAAAAAATTGAGGTCAATAATAAGAAAATATTTAAGAAAATATAATCAAGCTGCCGGAATGATTTTAAAAGAAAAATCCCCCTCATGTGGAATCAAAGAATGTAAATATTACAGACCACCTGCTAAAGAAGTTAAAGGACGTACTGGAGGTATTCTTATAGAAGAATATAATAAACTTAATCTTGACTGGCCTATAATAGATGAAATTTCATTGCAGATGCCTGATTCAAAAAAGAAATTTATTACTGATGTTAAAAATTATCATAACAATCGATAAAACCCTGACTGCGGAGGTCAGGGTTTTTCTTGCTGTGCCGTATTTTACTCTATACTAACTTCTCTATCATAATACTTCTCGGATTATATTAACCTGTAAATGTCTGTACAATAGATACAATCATAACTACTGCAATTGCAATCGGAACAACAATTTTAATTAAGAAACCATACCATTCACCAATATTAATAACTCCACTCTTTTTGTTAGCTTCATCCTGTAAGTTTTTAGCCTTCCAGACATAACCAGCAAATACAGCAGTTAAAAGACCGCCTAGAGGCAGGAAGATACTGTTGGCTATCCAGTCATAGGTATCTAATACATCAAAGCCCAGGAATGAGAAATCAGACCAGGTACTATAACCTAAAACCGGTGGAATACCAACAATAAAGATAATAATACCAACAACAATTGAAGCTTTCTTTCTTTCTATATTCTTCTCATCTACAGCCCATGCTACAACAACCTCAAGCAGTGAAATAGCTGATGTTAAAGCAGCTATAGATAATAGAACAAAGAAAATAAATCCAAAGAAAGAACCTAATGGCATCTCAGCAAATACAGCAGGTAAAGTAATAAATGTAAGCCCTGGTCCTGCACCTGGATCGACATCAGTTAATGCAAATAGAGCAGGGAATATAGCTAAACCAGCAAGTACAGCAATTAATGTATCAAGACCAACAACATAGGCTGCATTATCGCCAATATTAGCATCTTCTGATAGGTAACTACCATAGGTTATAATGGCACCCATACCTAAACTCAAGGTGAAGAAGGCCTGAGCAATGGCATCCATAAAGGTCTGTGCTGTTACCTCACTGAAATCAGGAGACAGATAAAACCTTAAACCTTCACCGGCTCCATCAAGGGTTAGTGATCTAATAATTAAAACTACCAATAAAATAAATAATATTGGCATCAATGTTTTAACTGCTCTCTGAATTCCTTTAACAACTCCGGCACTGATAACTCCAATTGTTAGAGCCATAAAGACTGCATGCCAGAATATCGGTACACCGACACCAGTAATATGATCAGTAAATATCTCTCCAAAAGCCATCTCTGGAACAAAACCACCTAAAGCCTTAAAGATATAAGCAAGTGACCAACCGGCAACTACTGAATAATAACTAAGGATAACAAAACCAGTTAAAACACCTAATCCACCGACAAGCCACCAGGGTGTATTTGGAGCCAGAGATTTAAAGGCTCCAACCGGGTTCCGCTGGGTTTTACGACCTAAGGTCATCTCAGTAACCATTAAAGGGTATCCTATTAAAATAATAGCGATTAAATAAATAAATAGAAATGCGGCACCTCCATTAGTACCTGTTACAAATGGAAAACGCCAGATATTACCTAGTCCTACAGCAGAACCTGCAGCAGCTAAAATAAAGCCTAATCGTGTCGTCCAATTTTCTCTTTTTTTCAAATCGTCCATCATCCGCAATCCTCCTCCTTACTTTTATGATTTAAACGGCCACAGCAAGATTATTTAAATTATAATCTTTTAAAGATAAAATGTCAAGTTTTATTATATATTTATAACTTTTTAAAATTGAAAATTAAATAAGTAAAATCAAAAGACGTATTACTGGTAAATAATACGCCTTCTGAAAAATTAAATATTAATTTTTCATACCACTTATATAATATCTTACAGCCTGATCTAAAGCCATCCTTAAAACAACAAGCTCATCGATATCCTCCATGCCATAAAGTGATAACGCCGAATATAAGCCAGTATAGAAATGAGGATTCCAGTTTGGCTGATCATAATCATCTGCATAGAGTCTTATCATCCAGTCATATAGACGACTATATTTTGCCTCAGCCAGATTTATCACCATTCTAGCAGTCTCATCAGGATCATCATAATCAAAAGCATCATAGAAACTTGTATAATCAGAAGGTAACCAGGTTGATACCTCAAGGTTCTCAACCCTCTCCAGCCGTGTCTTATCCAACTTCTTATCTTTAAACCAGTCAACCAAAATTTTATATGGGAGTTTATAATCTCCCTGATGATAATCAGAATCCTTCCAGGCAAGATAAATATAACTGGTAATCATATGATGGAGATTAATAATTCCAGTCCCAGAAGCAGCCCTTTTAAGAAGCTCTGTCCAGTCTGGCTCAGCAGATAAACTATAATCTCCAGGATCAAAATCTTCTGGAATATCTCGCCTGCCAAGATAAGCTACATATGAGAGCAAAGCAGTCTCTGCATATTGATGGTGAGGAAAGACAAGATCTTCTATCACTGGTTGAAAGCAGCTTAAACTATGGCCTAATGAATCAGGGATTCCTAGAGAACCGATTCCAAGGAGATATTCTGATAAATTAGCTGGATTATCTTTAAACTCCTGAATTGCATAGTAATAGCTATTATGAATATTGCCTTTATTGAGCTCTTCTACCATATTATCCAGGGGATTATTAATCCTATCTGCACCTTTAAAATCTCCAGCCTCAATATTTAGCCAATTTCTATTAAGCATTTCTGTTAGAATAACTCTGGCCACCTCTTCTTCAGTCTCTTTACTTAAAATATTATTGACTGATAAGCGGCGAAGAAACAAAGCCATCTTTACCTGGTGAAAACTACCATAAGTCAGATTCGATTCAAAGAGTAGGCCTGGCAGCAACTCATCGATCAGACTAATTAAAGTCCAGTGTCTATTCTTAATTAACCTATTTAAATATTTATCAACACCGGCTTCATCTTTATTAATCAGGAGGTCCTGTAAATATGAGTTCATTTTTTGATACCACCCTTAATGATTTTTTATAACTTCAAAAACCTCTTCCAGATCTGGAACATCATCAATAGCATAGTTTTTAGCCCAGACAATTTTGCCTGACGCGTCAATTAAAATGTTGGCCCTTTCAGAAAACCCATCGTCCTCTCTAAATATCCCGAGGTTTTTAGCCAGGCCACCATGGGGCCAGAAATCTGAAAGCATCTTCAGATTTGTTATATCTATCTCTTTAGCCCAGGCCTTCTTGCAGGGAGTTGCATCTACACTGATACCTAAAGGTACAGTATCATATTCATCAAAGAGAGAATAATGACCTTCTAAATCCTCCATCTGGGTCTGACAGGGACCGGTCCAGGCCAGTGGATGAAATGAAAGCAGTACTTTCTGGCCTGCAAAATCACTGAGACTTACATTATTGCCATCCTGGTCTTTTAAGTTAAACTGAGGAGCTTCTGTATTCATCAGTTTTTCAATAGTCATTATTAACACCCCTTCTATTTATTAA
>SLSL01000278.1 GCA_007130465.1 Halanaerobiaceae bacterium
GACAGGATATTTTTCAATATATCGCGATTTATTATAATAGAATCAGGATTCATTCAACCCTGGATTATAAAAGCCCAGAAAACTACGAAAAAGAGAGAAAACTATCTAAACTATGTGTCTAATTTGATGGGGGAAGTCCACATCTAAACCAGAACAACTCGTGAATATCAACAAGAAGATAATAAACATTATACAAAAATAATTTTTCTTCTTTAACATTACAGTATCCCCCTCTTATTTATGTATTCTAGCCTTAATATCTAATTATTGGTAAAGATAAAAACTCCTTTAAAATTTCAATAAATAAATTCCCCTTTCTTGCAGGACTTTTTTTGCAAATAGAGAACATATATAATAACATTATATTATACATATCTTTGCATTTAAGGAGTGATACTATGGCAAAAATAATTTCAATCGTCAATCAGAAAGGCGGCGTAGGAAAAACAACGACCACCCACAACCTCGGCTATGCCCTGGCTGAAGAAGGAGAAAGAACGCTCTTAATAGATTTAGATCCCCAGATGAACCTTTCAACAACTGTTGGAATCGACTGTTATGCCCAGAAAAACTCTATCTATGATGTCCTTAGGGATAAGAAGGGTTTACCTCTAGGTAGTGTAGTTAAGAAGACTGAACATGATAAGATGGATATCATCCCATCAGCCTTTGAACTTTCTGGAGCGGAGATCGAATTTACCAAGCGGATCAGCTCGTCCTCTCTTCTCTCCAGGTCTATTTCAAATTCTATAAGAGAAGATTACGATTATATACTGGTAGATTGTCCTCCATCTTTAGGAGTATTAACAATTAATTCATTAAGTACCTCGGATTATATCATTATACCAATGCAGCCTGAAGTCTATGGATTATATGGTATCGACATGCTTTTATCCACCTATGAAGAGATCCAGGAGGAAATTAACCCTAAACTTGAAATTATGGGGGTACTAATCACTATGCATGACGGCAGGCTTTCCCTCCATAAGGAAATGACCGAAAAAATTAACAGTTACTTTAAAGATAACGTCTTTAAAACTATTATTAAGACAAATACCACCTTAAAAGAAGCCCAGAGCAATAACCAGACTGTCTTCGAGTATGACGGCAGGGCCAGGGGAGCAAAAGACTACGAGAAACTCGCCAGGGAGGTAATCGAGTATGTCAAAGAAAGATAGAACTGGGAAAACCGACGATATTTTCAAGAACATCGGAGAAAGAATGAAAAAGAACAGACAAACCAAGGAAGATCCTGATCCTCCAGATGAAGAAATTGTTGAAGAAGAAACCGAAGTTACAGAACCAACTGAAAATATAGAAGAAAATAAAGAAACTGAAGAGTCAAAGACCAGCAGCTGGAATGAAGATCAATCATACAGGTCCTCTTTTATTGTCACAGGCGATATGGAAAATGATTTTGAAGACTGCAGGCGGAAATTCAGAAGAAACCTGAAGTCTAACCTTTCAAAGCAGAGTGCAATTGAGTTAGGCTGGAAGTTGCTTAGCAGCCTTGACGAAAAGTATTTTGAAGAGGTCAAAGCAACCCACTCTCCTGACGACGACCTTATCCAGGCATTAAAAAGTATAATCGAGGAATATTATTAAATACATAAACAATATTGCACAGACATTCTCTTAAATCTACCATGACCAAATATTATTCCTCTATTTTTATATAAATATGCCAAAGAATAATTATTTAACGGCATATTTATGTTTATATGCCATTACGTAAATATGCCATTATGTATTTTATAATTTTCAGAAAAATGTATTTACGTAAATATGCTATTACGTATTTATGCTAATATTTATTTACGTACTTACGTAGTTATGTTTTTACGTAAATACGTAATTATGCTATTATATATTTTATAATTTTCTGAATATAAAACAGTTTAAGCAATTTTTTTATATACAAGCACTTATAATTACTGTAACCATCAATATCTAATTGATTACAATATCTCTCCTAATAATTCAATCCCAAAGTGATCTTATGAAAATTTATACCTGATTCCTTTCTTGAGTTGGGCTATTACGTAAATACGTAATTATGCCATTACATATTTTATAATATTCAGAAAAATGTATTTACGTAAATATGCTTTTACGTATTCATGCCAATATTTAATTATGTATTTACGTAAATATGTATTTTGCAATTTTCAAAAATATATAATTACGTATTTATGCTAATAAATAACAGGATAATGACCTGGCTTATTTAATTTTAATTTAAGAATAAACTAATCCACTAAAGATCCCAAAGTCGATACCAATAATCTGGCTGACACCTCCATATATCGTTTCAAATAATTATTAGCTAAAAAACTATCTTTATAATCAAGAAAGAATCATATTGCAAATAGTAGTTTATAATAAAGAAATATTAATTAACTCATTAAAAATGGCGACTATAAATTATTCAATCATCTGCTGATTAATCTAAATACAAGTTTTACAGAATATTATTGGATACAAACAAGATAAAAAGATTATTATATTTCACCTGAAGTATTTATACCAATTGCTAAAATAGCAATTTATTCAGTATGATCGGAAGTAAATAAATAAAAACAAATCCTTAAGAAGCTATTACGTAATTATGCCATTACATATTTTATAATATTCAGAAAAATGTAATTACGTAATTACGTATATATTTGTTTTACAATTTTCAGAAATATGTAATGGCGTATTTGTGCTATTACGTAATTATGCATTTATGCCGATATGCCATTTTTTTTGACAGGTATTGCCCAAAGATATAAAATACCATTAAAAGGAGAAATCCCCGAGATTTAAAAGACAATCCAGGCGCCTTTTAGATTCGAGGATTTCCTTAGGAGAAAAAATGCTAAAATTCAAGTTTATCTTATCACAATTTAAAATTAAGTCAAGAGTTGTTTATATAAACATAAAACCCTCCGATTAAGATACATAATTTATATTTTACATTTACTGTAAAAATTTTTATTATTACCTTAATTGGACTGTTTTTAAGGGGTTTTACAGCTATATTTTTAAAATTATATAAAAAAAAGAGGCAGGTGTTAGGTTAATGAGTGAAAATATCGATATCAAATTTGATTTTGAAGATTTATTAATGATCGAAGACACAGATCGTGATTCCTTTAGGGTTAAAAAATTGTACGTAGACATAGCAGAAAACCTAAACGCAGGTATATTATTAGGTCAGATAATATTCTGGTACTTACCTAACAGAGAAACTGGCAAGACTAAATTAAGAGTAGAAAAAGACGGTCATAAATGGATAGCCAAGCAGAGAGATGAATGGTGGGATGAGATCAGGTTCACCCCCAGGCAGTTTGATAGAGCTGCCAATAAATTAATCAAACAGGGTATAATTAAAAAAGAACACTTTAAATTTAATGGCGAAAAGACTATTCATTTAAGGCTGGACATCGATAAATTCGTTGAGCTTGCAAATAAAGAACTTCAGAAAAGAAAAGACAAAATCGCTGAAAATGCTGATAATGATCGGGACTTACCAAATGGTGACTCGGAGTTACCAAACGGTAAAACGGATTCACCAAATGGTGAGACCGACTTACCAGATGGTAAAACGGACTTACCAAACGGTGATTCGGGTTCACCATTTGGTAATATGGCTTTACCAGATGGTGAGACCGGTGTTACCAAAAGTGTAACTCCTTTAACAGAGAGTACTACAGAAAATACTACAGAAAGAACTTCAGATATTACTACAGAAAGCACTACAGATAGTAGTAGTACTACATTTTCAAATTTAGAATTAAAATCAATTAAAAATTTTTACAAGGAAGTTACTGAAAGAAAACTAAAATCTCATTTACTCGAGGAGATCTATAAGATAACCGATAATGCTGATTATGTGATAGATGCTATTAAAAGGGCATCTTTGAATAATAATACTGCTGGAACTCCCAGTGCTCAGTATATACTAAGCATCTTAAAAAACTTAGAAGATGAGCAGAATGAGGACTATAAATATGATAGTGAGGCCGATAAACTAGAAGCCCAGGGATGGGCATAATATTTTAATGGATCAATTTTCAATTAATACACTGGATCAATTTTAGATTAACATATACAAATAGGACTAGTATCCAGCATTCTCTAATAATAACCATAAAAATTCACCTAAATAACGCCTTAAATAGATTTGTGGTAGTTAACTATTAATTGGCTATCAAATTAAAATTTGAGCTAATATAGGTTAATTTAAGAGATATAAAATTATAAATGA
>SLSL01000052.1 GCA_007130465.1 Halanaerobiaceae bacterium
CCCGCCTGGCCTCCTCAACAGGAACCAAATCAGTATCCTCAACAGTCACGGCCTCCTCAGCCAGATCAATATCTTCTACCTCTTCAACTTCCTCTTCCTCCACAACATCGCCAGTCATAGCAGGTTCTGGAGCCTCCGGGCTGGTACCAAACCAGTCAGCATCATAATTTACAACGACCAATAGAGCAAATACCAGAACTAAACCTATAATAATATAATATAACTTTTTCTGCATAAAATCCCCTCCATTCATTAAACCTCAAGATCTTTCCATCTTCCTAACCTAAATCTATAAAAAACATAACTGCTCCGCATTATCCAGTCAACAACCATAGCAATCCAGGCTCCAGCAATACCCATATTAAAAACATTTATTAAAACAAAGGCAACGCCTAAACGGCCAACCCAGCTCGAAATCGCCGTACTGTAAAAAACAGATTTAGTCTCACCGGCACCTCTTAAACCGCCGGCAAAGATAAACTGTGAACCCATTGGAATCTGAGCAATCGCCGCAATCCTCAAACATAAAGCTCCCATCCTTATAATCTCAGGGTCACTACTGTACAAACCAACTAACTGCTCAGGAAAGATCAAAAAGACAACAGCCATTAAACCCATAAACATAGCACCTAACTGCCAGGCCTGATAACCACTCTTTTCAGCCTGGTCCTTTTTCTCAGCACCTAGATTCTGGCCAACTAAAGTCGTAGCCGCCACAGCAATCCCAAAACCAGGCATATAGGATATAGATTCAACACTTATCGCAATCTGATGGGCAGCAAAGGCCACAGTACCTAATCCAGAAACAACCCTGACAAAGAAAATCTGAGCCGTCCTCATCACCATCTGCTCCATGGCAGCAGGCATTCCTATCTTCATAATCCTTCTAATCCTGCTCAAATCAAATTTAAAGAAACCTTCCTTTAAAACAGTAACTGTCGCATCATCTCTAAAAACATAAATTAAAAGCACTATTCCACCGAATCCCCGGGATAAACTGGTGGCAATAGCCGCACCATTAAGCCCTAGCTCCGGTGCCCCAAAATTACCAAATATCAGCGTATAATTAAGAAATATATTAAACAGATTTAAGACAAAATTAACCTTCATCGGAGTCTTAGTATTGCCAGCACCCCTTAAGGCAGCAGTCAACACAAATCCTAAAAACATAAAGATCAATCCAGGCACAAGCCAGCGGATATAGGAAGTCCCCAGCGGAATAACCTCAGGCTCAGCCCCCATAAACCGGATAATCGTCTCTGCACCAAAAAAGAACAGAATCGAAACAAAAACCATAATAACACTGACTGCCAGCAGCGACTGCTGCAGAGTCTTACCGGCTTCCCATTCATCGCCAGCCCCGATATGCCGGGCAACTAAAGCAGTCGTACCGACACTGATAGCCATCCCAAAGGCCATCGAGAAAAATAACGGCTGCATCGACAGGCCAATTGCAGTAATAGCAGCAGCCCCAATCCGGCCAACCATCATCATATCAACGACCTGGGTCACAGTCCCTAAGGCCTGCTCCACAATTACCGGCCAGGCCAGTTTCAATATTACCTTTTTCGATGATGAATCCTCACCGGCCACCAAATCCGAGACCTCACCTGATTTATATCTCCGCATAAACTAATCGACTCCAGTCATATTATACCATATAATCAACCTACCATAACATAGTATATTTGCAAAAGCTTAAACTGTCAAGTCTCTCAAGTAATGCAAAAAGACCGACCCGGCAAGTCGGGTCAGCCTCACTGCTATTTATTCTAGGCTGCTCTAATATTCTTCAAGATGATACCATTCTGCATCATCAAGCCAGGTATTCGGCCGATTAACCATAGTTATTATATTTTCAAGTATCTCCTCATGTTTTTTCTCCTCAGCAGATAACTCCTTAAATACTCTTTCCACAGTCTTATTATCAGACTTTTCTGCATGTTCCTTATAAAAATTCTTACTCTTAATTTCTAATTCTTTAGCCTTCTTGTAAATATCAACCTGTCCCTCAGGCATGAGAGAGCTCTCATCGAAATTTTCCGCAATCTTATCAAAGGCCTCTTTAGCCCTCATATTAATATCAGATTTAACACTATCAACATTCCGATCATCTGCTAAGGCCTGAACAATCTTCTCATGCTTGGCCTCTTCAGCAGCCAACTCCTTAAAAACATTCATTAAAGTATCATCACTGGTATCACTGGCACATTTTTCATAAAACTCCCGGTTCTCTTTCTCAAACTCAAGCGCAAATTCATAAATATCCTGCATAATAATAACCTCCTATTAAAGTTTAGATCAAACCAAAAACCAGTTTAACAATAACCTGAGTCAGATTACCTATATTAAGCAAACTCCTGCATCAGGTCTTTATATTCAGCCGGCTCCTTATAATTCTTCACAAAGCTATCTGAGAGCCAGTCAAACTTACTTCTAAATGGAGTCTTGTCATCATTTCTGTAAATAACTCCAAGAGGTATATCATCGCCCCATTCTTCAGCCTTCTCAATGGCAGCCCTATAATCAGTCGGGTCATAATTATCATCTAAAACATATGACCGCTCCTTGTACCATTGATAGGTGTTAACCTTATTAAATGTAACACAGGGCTGTAAGATATCAACCAGCGCATAGCCTTCAAACTCAATCGCAGCCTGCATCATCTCAATCAGGTGCTCCTGGTTGCCAACAAAGGCCCTGGCCACAAAACTGGCACCCATGCCCACAGCAAATTTTATCGGATTAAAGGGGTCAGCAGTAACTCCATAGGGCTGAACCGCAGTCTTAATTCCTGCACCAGTTGTCGGCGAAGCCTGGCCCTTGGTCAAGCCATAAATCTGATTATCATGAACAAAATGGGCAATATCAGGATTCCTCCGAATATTATGGAGAATATGATTGCCACCCTCGCCATAGGTATCGCCATCACCAGATTCAACAATCACCTTCAGCTCAGGGTTAACCATCCTGAATCCTAATGCCGGCGGCAGAGCCCGGCCATGGAGGCCATTAAAGCCATTCACCCGAATATAATGGGGCATCTTGGCAGCCTGGCCAATTCCAGTAAACATCGCAACCCTATCAGGGGTAATATCAAGTCCAGCCAGCGCCTCAGCCAGGGATTTCCTTAAGGGAAAATTCCCACAGCCTGGACACCAGGCAGTTTCACGCTCAGCATCAAAAATATTCTTATCAACCATTAAGAGATCACCTCTTCTTCCAGTTCTCTAACCAGGCCATCAACAGTAAATGGACGGCCATCATATTTCAGAATTCTATGATCAACAGTCAGACCAGTCTCAGCCTGAATTAAGCTTGCCAGCTGACCGGTTGAATTGCCCTCAACCACAACCAGCTTAGTATCATAACTCCGCTGTTTTTCAAGCTCAGCAGTCGGCAGCGGCCAGATATCAGAAAAACTCAGCATGCCAAAGCTGTGGCCATTACCATTCAGCTGATCCATGGCCTCCTTAAGGGCACCATAGGTCGAGCCAAAACAGACTAGCATATAATCAGGCTTATCCGGCCCGATATATAAAGGTTCCTCGTTATCTTCCCGCTTCAGCTTCTTAAACTTGGCCATCCGCTTATCGACCATCTTAACCCTGGTCTCGGCATCTTCTATAATAAAACCATTCTCGTCATGCTCATCGCTATCAAGCAAAACAACCTCGCCGTCAAGCTGACCTGGGTAAGCTCTAGGTGAGATCCCATCCTCAGTTAGCTCATAACGCTTATATTCCCTATCCTCAGGCCATTGATTCTCATCGACAAGGTTTCTATCTATCTCAAGCTCATCAAGCTTAAATTCAGGTATTGTCGCAGCCGCATCGGCTAAATAGGCATCAGACAAAATAATAACCGGCAGCTGATACTTATCGGCAATATTAAAGGCCCTAAATGTCTGATAAAATGCATCTTCCTGGTCCCTCGGTGATATTACTTTCAGCGGAAACTCACCCTGAGAGGCATTAATCACAAATGACAGATCAGCCTGCTCAGTCCTGGTCGGCAGTCCAGTCGCCGGCCCAGGTCTCTGCACCTCAGCAATAACCAGCGGAGTCTCCATAATTCCAGCCAGGCCTAAACCTTCAGCCATCAGAGAAAATCCGCCACCAGAAGTACCAGTCATAGCCCTGGCACCGCCAAAGGAGGCACCAATAGCCATATTAATCGCCGCAATCTCATCTTCAGCCTGCTCCACAGCAATTCC
>SLSL01000190.1 GCA_007130465.1 Halanaerobiaceae bacterium
AGGAGACTATGGAAGAATTATCTAAGTTAAAGGAAGAAGGTAAAATTAGATATATTGGAGCCAGCAATTTTAATGTTCCTTTACTGGAACAGGCTTCTGCTGTTGAAGAGATAGTTAGTAACCAGGTATTATATAGTATTTTAGACCAGAACTCAGAACATTACCATGGTCTTCCATTAATATATAGGACTAGAGATGAAATAATGCCTTATGCTGAAAGAACTGGTATGTCAGTAATTCCTTATAGCCCTGTCTGCCAGGGAATGTTAACTGATTCATTTGACTTAAGCAAGCTTGATGAGGGGGATGTCAGGTATGCTAATCCGGAATTGTGGAATGAGAAATGCGAAGAAAATTATAGAAAAGTTCAGGAAATCAAAAAGATAGCTGAAAAATATGATAAACCTCTTGCCCAGTTGGCTTTTAACTGGTTAAGGAAACAGGAACAAATAACCAGTATTATTGCTGGTGTTACAAAGATTTACCAAATAGAAGATAATGTAGCTTCTGTTGAATGGGAATTGTCTGATGAAGATATGGACAAAATTGATGAGATAATGTTAAACAAAGAGTAATAAATTTATTGAAGGGATTTAATAGTTTATGTCAGCCTGTTGGGGCAATTAATTAGTGAAGTTTCAAATATAGTAAGTTATGAAATTAATGCTAAAATAATTGCTTCAACAGGTATTTTAAAAATAAGCATCTCATTAAATAATCCTTTATTAGCTTTATAATAATATAAGGAAGGATGATAAAATGAAATTACCTGAAAAACCAGAAAAAGATACTATGTATTTTATTGGAGTGACTACTGGACAATCATCTATTATGGATGTTTTTCCTAAATGGAATGAAATTTTAAATTTAAATGCAGAATTAATTGGTATAGATATTGATATTCACGCTCCAAAGGAAGATTATATTGAGGCAGTTCAATTTATTAGAGAGCATGAAAAGGCTAAAGGAGCTTTAGTTACAACTCATAAAATTGATATTTTCGATGCAGCCTGGGATTACTTTGATTTCTTAGATCCTCACGCAGCAATTCAGCAGGAATTATCCTGTATATCTAAAAAAGATAACAAAGTTTATGGTTTTGCCAAAGACCCGATAACCAGTGGTAGATCTATGGAAGAGTTTATTCCTGAAAATTTTTGGGCAGAGCATGGTGGAGAAGTCCTAATTATTGGGGCAGGAGGCAGCGCCAGGGCCATAGCATCGTATCTTTTTGATCCAGAAAATGGAGATAATATTCCATCAAGATTGATTGTAAATAACAGAAGCAAGCCAAGGCTAGACAAGTTTGCTGATATGTTTAAGTTAATAAATGATGATGTAAATGTTGAATATAATTTAACTCCAGATATTGAAGATAATGATAGAATATTGGCTGAAGTCAAGCCGTATTCCCTGGTTATAAATGCAACTGGTTTAGGGAAAGATCGGCCAGGCTCGCCATTAAGTGATGATTGTACTTTTCCAGAAAACTCTTTAGTCTGGGAGTTGAATTATCGAGGTGGCTTAAAATTCATGCATCAGGCATTAGATCAGAAAGAAGAACAGAACTTATATGTTGAAGATGGATGGAAATACTTTATTCATGGCTGGTCTGAGCATATAAGTGAGGTCTTTGATATTGAATTGACAGATGAAAAGCTTAAGGTATTAGATGAAGCCGCATCAGATCTAAAGAAATAGATTATGGGGGTATTGAAGATATGGAATTATTTAGACCAATAAATAGTTATTATGATTTTGAAAACATAAAAATGGTTCCAGAGGGTGATTTAATCACCAGAAATTTAAGTGATATGGACTGGATGTATCAGGACCAGGAGGCAGTTGAAGAACTATTAAAAAAAGACCCACAGATTTATAGATATTATAATGTTGATATTCCTGAAGAAGAAGGTCATTTACAACATTGTATTAGCATTATTAACCCTGGAAAAGTTGGCAATGAATATAATATGACTAAAGGTCATTTTCATGAAATTAAAGGAACTGCTGAAATTTATTATACTATTCAAGGCGAAGGCATGCTTTTTATGCAGTCAGTTACAGATGGGGAGCCTGAATTTGAGGCCCTTGAAATGAAAAAGGGAAGTTTAAGTTATGTTCCTCCACATTGGGCTCATAGAACGATAAATACCGGTGAGGAACCACTGGCATTTATAGGAATTTATCCAGGTGAAGCTGGCCATGTTTATGGGGATATTGAAGAAAAAGGATTTATGAAATTATTAATCGAAAAAGATGGGGAGCCGACTATTATAGATAATCCGAACTACAAATAAATATAAGTTTATAAGATTATAATAATTAAGAGGTGTATTCTAATGAAAATATTAATTACACCCCGATCATTTGCTTCAATTTCAAAAGAACCAATTGAGATCTTAAAGAATAAGGGTTTTGAGTTGCTTATAAATGATACAGGGGAGAACTATTCAGAAAATCAGATGATGAGATTAATTAAAGATGTGGATGGCGTAATAATTGGCACTGATCCTTTAAATGAAAATGTATTAAAGGAAGCTAATAAACTTAAGGTAATTTCTAAGTATGGTGTTGGTACAGATAATATAGATCTCGATTATGCTAAAAATAATAATATTACTGTTACAAATACTCCGTCTGCTAATTCAAGGTCAGTTGCTGAGCTAGTTATTACTTATATATTTGCTCATTCCAGGAGAATAATTGAAGCCGACAAAAAAACCAAGGAAAAATATCAGGGTAAAATTGTTGGTAATACAGTTAACGGCAGGACAATTGGGATTCTTGGTTTAGGGAAAATAGGAAAATCAGTTGCCAGAATGGCAAAAGGCTTAAATATGAATGTGCTGGCCTGTGATATTAATGAGGACGATCAATTTGCCGACAGATATAATGTGAAATATGTTGACTTTGTAAATTTAATCAAAGAATCAGATTTTATTAGTTGTCATCTACCTTTAAATAGTAAGACTGAAAACATGATAAGTTCAAAAGAATTTAATAAGATGAAAACCGATGCTATATTAATTAATACAGCAAGAAGTGGAGTTATAAATGAGAATGATTTAATTGAAGCTCTTATAAATGATAAGATTAGAGGGGCAGCTTTAGATGTTTTTAATGAAAAATTAATTGATATTATTAATGATAATCCTAAAATTAATAATAAGATAATTTTATCCCCTCATATGGGAGCCCATACAGATGAAGCAGTTGATAAAATGGGGATTCAATCAGCAGAGAATTTAATAGATTTCTTTGAAAATAAAACACTAAATAGTCAGGTTGTTTAAATAAAAGGAGTTGTTGATTTTGGAAAATCATGAATTAGCAAAAATGTTGGACCATACTCTTCTTGGTCAGGATATCAATAAAAATCAGGTTATAAATAAATGTAATGAAGCAAAAGAATATGGTTTTTACTCGGTATTTACCGTTCCCTATTATGTGAAAACTATGGTAGATGAACTTAAGGGATCTAATGTTAAAGTTGGAACTGTAGTTGGTTTTCCTCTGGGGAATACCAATACTGAAAGTAAAGTTCAAGAAGCAATAAAGGCTTTAAAAGATGGTGCTGAAGAATTAGATATGGTTGTAAATATATCAGCATTAAAAGATCATGATACAGATTATATTTTTAAAGATATAAATGAGATAGTTAAATTAAAGGAAAAGTTTGATCAGGATTTTATATTGAAAGTTATCATAGAAAGTTGCCTATTAGATTCTGAAGAAATTGAAGAGGTAAACAAACTGGTTTATGAAGCCGGAGCTGATTATATTAAAACCTCAACTGGCTTTGCTGAAAGTGGAGCAAGTCTGGAAGTAGTAAAACTTCTGGCTGATTTGAATACAGATAATGATCTTAAAGTAAAGGCATCAGGAGGTATAAGAACTAAAGAGGATGCACTGGCAATGATTAAAGCTGGCGCAGATAGAATTGGAGTTAGTTCTGGAGTTCAGATAATAAATAGTTAATTAAAGTGAGGCAGGCTAATTTTATCCTGCCTCATAATTATATTGATAGGAGGTTTTTAATATCCTGTTACTAGGCATAGATATAGGAACCCAGGGAACTAAGGGAATCCTGATAGATAAAGATGGTAAAGAGCTGGCAAGCAGTTATCATGGCTATGAAGTTGAACAGCCCAATCCTGGTTGGGCTCAGCAGTGGCCTGAAGTCTGGCTTGATGCCGTTAAGA
>SLSL01000210.1 GCA_007130465.1 Halanaerobiaceae bacterium
GAGCATTTAGGAAAAGCCAGAGAAATTGCTCTGGCTATTCTTTTCCATAGTGGTTCCAGCCCTATTAATACAAATTTAAAATTGACTCCTCTTCAGCAGCTTGTCATGGAAGCTGATGATATTGATGAGCTTGAAGATGGAGAGCATCATAATATAGAGATTAATCTTGAAGATGCTCTCGATAGATTGCAAATATTAGATAAAAAAGTAGCTGAACATCTTGATGATTGTAATAAAGAGTGCTGGGACTGCAAGGAAGGTCAGGTTTAATTAATGAATAGGAAAAAGACTAAAAAAGTTAATTTAGGCGGTGTTGATATTGGCGGGGATGCCCCCATATCAATACAGTCAATGACCAACACTAAAACTAATGATATTGAAGCTACTATAAATCAGATTAGAGAATTAATAAATGCTGGCTGTGAAATTATCAGGGTAGCAGTCCCTGATAATGAATCGGTTAAAGCTTTGCCAAAAATTATTAAAGCTTCTTCGATACCAGTAATTGCAGATATTCATTTTGATTATCAACTTGCTCTAGGAGCTGTTGAAGCCGGGGTTGATGGTTTAAGGTTAAATCCTGGAAATATTGGTGGTTATGATAGAGTTAAACAAGTAGTTTCAGTCTGTAAAGAAAGAAAAGTTCCAATCCGGATTGGTGTAAATTCAGGTTCTTTAGATAAGGATATTGCTGATGAATATGGTCATTCTGCTGAAGCTATGGTTGCTAGTGCCAGCAAACATATTAACTATTTAGAAAGACTTAATTTTACAGATATAATAGTTTCCTTGAAATCCAGTTCAATTATCATGACTCTGGAAGCCAATCAGCTCTTTGTTGAAAAATATGATTACCCGCTCCATATTGGTATCACTGAAGCCGGGGGTGGTAGAGCTGGAGATATAAAATCTGCGGTTGGTATTGGTGCCCTGCTAAGTCATGGTTTAGGAGATACTATAAGGATATCTCTAACAGAAAACCCAGTTAGAGAAGTTGAGGCTGGTATAGAGATTTTGAAGTCGATGGGTTTAAGAGATAAAGGGATTGAAATAATTTCATGCCCGACCTGTGGAAGAACTGAGATTGATCTATTGAAATTATCGAAACAGGTGAAAGCTGCCTTACAGGAGATAGATTTAAACTTAACAGTAGCAGTAATGGGCTGTGCTGTTAATGGTCCCGGGGAAGCTTCTCAGGCTGATATCGGTATTGCCGGAGGTAAAGGGGTTGGCCTTATTTTTAAAAAAGGTGAGATTATTAAAAAAGTATCAGAAGACGAATTACTAGAAGAGTTACTGGCAGAAATTAAAAAAATGGAGTGTGAATAGTATGAGATTATCAAAATATTATATGCCTACATTAAAAGAAGATCCTACAGATGCAGATATTGCAAGTCATAAATTGATGTTAAGAGCAGGTATGATAAGAGCTTTATCCAGTGGTGTTTATTCTTATCTGCCATTAGGATATAGGATTATTAGAAAAGTTGAAAATATTGTAAGAGAAGAAATGGATAAAAGTGGGGCATTGGAAATATTAATGCCGGCGATGCAGACTGCGGAAATCTGGCAGGAATCTGGCCGCTGGGAAGATTTTGGCCCTTTAATGATTAAATTTGAAGACCGGAAAAAAAGACAATACTGTCTTGGACCTACCCATGAAGAGGTAGTTGCTGATATGATAAGGGATGAGATCAGATCATATAAGGATCTTCCATATAATTTATATCAGATCCAGACAAAAGTTAGAGATGAAATAAGACCAAGGTTTGGATTATTAAGAGCCAGAGAATTTATTATGAAAGATGCATATACACTGGATACTGATTATGAAGGCTTAGATGAACAGTATCAGGTGATGTATGATACATATTCAAGTATTTTTGAAAGGTGTGGCCTGGAAACCAGGGTTGTTAGGGCAGATAGTGGGGCCATGGGAGGTTCTTCATCTCATGAATTCATGGTTTTAGCAGATACTGGTGAAGATGAGTTAGCTTTCTGTTCAAGCTGTGATTATGCAGCCAATGTTGAAAGGGCTGAAGCCTTTATTGAGTTAGATGAGAGTGGCGAAAAAGTAAAATCAGATCTTAAAGAGATACATACTCCTGGTGCGAAAACTATTGAAGACCTGGTGGATATGCTTGAACTACCAGATACTAAAATGGTTAAATCTATGGCCTATATTGCAGATGGCGAACCGGTAGTTGCATTAATCAGAGGCGACGATCAACTTAATGAAGTTAAATTGAAAAATTATTTAGGAGCAGTAGAATTAAGGCCTGCTCATCCAGAGGAGTTTGAAGAAATATTTGGAAGTATAGCCGGGTTTATAGGGCCTGTTAATTTATCAGATGATGTAAAAGTTATTGCTGATAGAAAGATTAAAGAGTTAAATGGTGTGGTAACTGGTGCAAACAAAAAAGATTACCATTATATAAATGTTGATATAGAAAGAGATATGAATGAAATTGAAGATTACCTGCCTTTACGAAAAGTTATTGCTGGAGATAAATGCCCGGAATGTCATGGAGGATTAGAGATAAAATCTGGCATTGAGGTTGGCCATATCTTTAAATTAGGAACTAAATACAGCGAAAGCATGAATGCAACTTATTTAGATGATAATGGCAGGGAACAACCAATTGTCATGGGCAGTTATGGAATTGGAATTACAAGAACTGTTGCAGCTGCTATTGAGCAGAACCATGATGAAAAAGGTATTGTCTGGCCTGTTCCGATTGCTCCCTACAAAGTCATTATTCTCCCTTTAGGGAATAGTGATGATGTAGATGAAGCTGCTGAAAACTTATATACTGAGTTAAATGAAGCTGGCATAGAAACTATTCTCGATGATCGTGACGAGAGAGCTGGAGTTAAATTTAATGATGCTGAGTTAATCGGTATACCATTAAGGATTACAATTGGTTCCAGATCATTAAAAGATGATAAATTTGAATTACAGATAAGAAGAACCGGTGAAGAATCTATGTTAGATAAAGAAAATGCAATTGACCAGATTGAAGAATTATTATCTAAAATAACCTAATAAGGGGTTATCTGGCCATGAATATATGTGCTCTGATTCCAGCTTATAATGAAGAAAAGACTGTTAGTCATGTAGTAACTATTACTAAAAGCTTACCTGAAATTAAAAGGGTTATTGTTATTAATGATGGCTCTGACGATGAAACAGCAAAAGTTGCCAGAATGGCTGGGGCTGAAGTTATTGATTTGAAAAAAAATTCTGGTAAAGGAGCTGCATTAAAAGCAGGTTTTGATGAATGTAATGCAGAAATAGTAATTATGCTTGATGCAGATTTAATTGGTTTAAAAAAAGAACATATATACTCTCTTGTAAATCCTATTATTAATAATGAATATGATATGACTGTTGGTATATTCAATGAAGGAAGAAATATAACTGATATAGGTCAAAAAATAAGCCCTCACCTTTCTGGACAGAGAGCTTTAAAAGGAGAGATTTTAAATAAGATTCAGAACCTCGATAATACTGGTTATGGCGTTGAAGTTATTATTAACAGGTATGTTAAAAAGCATGGCCAGATCAAAAAAGTTAGGTTACCTGATTTAACCCATGTTATAAAGGAAGAAAAAAGAGGGTTTTGGCAAGGTTTAAAATCTCGAATTAAAATGTATAAAGAAGTTTTAAAGGCTGTATTTTTCTTTTTTTTAGATTAATCAGGATGGAGTGAGTATGATGCTTTCACCAGGTACAATTATATTTAGATTGATTTTAGCATTAATATTAACAGGTTTTATTGGCTGGGAGAGAGAAAACCATGATAGACCAGCTGGCTTTAGAACTCATATCCTAGTTGGGGTAGGTTCGACTGTTGTTATGATTGTTTCTTTTACAATGTCAATATTATATGAACCTGTTGACCCAGACCCTGGTAGAATTGCTGCCCAGGTAGTTAGTGGAATTGGTTTTTTAGGAGCAGGTACAATTATAAGAGAGGGTTTTTCAGTTAAGGGTTTAACTACTGCAGCTAGCCTCTGGGTTGTTGCTGCTATAGGCCTTGCTGTTGGTATTGGATATTATAGTCTGGCTATTTTTTCAACTCTTTTAGTCTTTTTTACATTGTTTTTCTTGAATAGGTTAGAGTTAAGTCATACAAGCTCTAACATTAAAATGTTAGATTGTCGAATAAAGGATATGCCAGGTATTCTAGGACAATTAGCAGAGGTTATAGGAGAAGAAAATATTAATATAATGGATGTAGTAGTTGAAAGAGATAAGTTAACTAACGAGACTGTTGTTAGGTTTGATTTAAAGTTCAGTGAAGAATCTGATATAAATAATTTGAATAAATCTTTATTAAATATTAATGGATTGATAGAGTTTAAATGGTATTAATCTGGAGGTCAAGAAATGTTTGAAGCCTTAAAATTGGAAAAGAGTATCGATGCAATAAAATATATTTTACTAGATGATGATGCTAGTATCTGTTATCTGATTGAAGCTAATAGTTCAAAAAATAATCAATCTATTGAAACAGAGAATATTAATGATTATTTGAATAATCAATTAGGAAATGATTTAGATAAATATAAAATTTTAAAAGTAGGTCCTTTAACTATTGATGATGAGATAAGTTTTGTCTGGCCTAATGTAATTTCTAATCTTCCTGACAGCTTGAGTTATATTTCAAGTTGGTTGAAAAGATCTAAATTAATTTTAGAAGATAATAACCTGTATATAAAGGTTGAAAGTCAGATTGCCTGTAAATCTACAGGCTGTCAAAAGGCTGTTAATTTTATTGCCCATCAATTAAATTCCTTAATCGGTCTTGAGCTTAATGTTGAGATTGTTAATGGTAATTTTGTTAGAAATTATGAAAATGAAGAAAATGAAAAAGATGATGATCTAACTGCTTATTTAGTACAGAATAATAATTCTAAGATTAAAAGTTCTAATAAGAATAAAGCTAAAAGACAGACAGGAAGTATTGTTTATGGCAAGAAAATAGCTAAATCAAAAAATATTTATCCATTGAATCAATTACCTGAAGATGGTCAGGTTGTTGTTGAAGGAAAAGTATTTAATATTGATGATAAGGAAACTAGAAATGGCAGATTGATTAAACTTATTTCAATTACTGATAATAATGATTCAGTTAAGACAAAATTATTTTTAAATTCCAATGATGATCTTTTTCAAGATATTTCAACTGGAGATCGATTAAAGATATCTGGTGATATTCGCTATGACCGTTATGCCAGGGAAAATGTCATTAATGGCGAAGATATTAATCTTCTTCCAGCTATCAATAGAGAGGATAAAGCTGAGGAAAAACGGATTGAACTTCATTTACATACTAAAATGAGTTCGATGGATGCTATAATTGATATTAATGAGGTTGTTTCCCAGGCTGCTGATTGGGGTCATGATGCTATAGCAATAACTGATCATGGTGTTGCTCAGGCTTATCCTGATGCAGCCCAGGCTGGTGAAAAACATGGTATCAAGATAATCTATGGTTTAGAGGCTTATTTAGTTAATGATTGCCTGGGGTTAGTGCAAAATCCAGGAGAGAAGTTTATATCTGAAGAAGAGTATGTAGTTTTTGACCTGGAGACGACAGGTTTAAAGCCTAATCAGGATAGGATTATTGAGATAGGTGCTGTTAAGATTTCTGGTGGTGAAATCATTGATTCTTACTCAACTTTAGTTAATCCTGGAGTTAAAATAACTCCTAAAATAGCAAGTCTGACTGGTATTAAAAATACAGATTTAGATTCTGCCCCTGCATTTACTGAGGTTGCAGAAGAATTTAAAGAATTTATTGATGGGTCAGTATTAGTTGCCCATAATATTAGTTTTGATTATGGATTTTTAAAGGAAGAATATAAAAGACTGAATCAAGATTTACCTGATTTTACTTTGATTGATACAGTTGAGTTGAGCAGAGCTATTTTACCAGATTTAAAAAGCTATCGTTTAAATAGAGTTGCCAATAAACTTGGTATTTCTCTGGAAAATCATCATCGAGCTGAAGATGATGCAAATGCAACTGCTGAAATTTTTATGAATTACTTAAATAAAATTCAGAAAAAAGAGATTGATAAATTAGCAGGTATTAATCGACTATCTGAAGAAATTGACTGGGAGAAAAAGTTTTCTTATCATACAATTATATTAGCTAAAAATAAAGAAGGATTAAAGGATTTATATAAATTAATATCCAGTTCTCATCTTGATAATTTTTATAAGAAACCAAAGATATTAAAGAGTCAACTAAAAGGAGTTAGAGATAATTTATTAATTGGTTCTGCCTGTGAAGCTGGAGAACTATATAGAGCAATATTAAATGGCAAAGATGAATCAGAGCTAATTCAGATAGCAGAATTCTATGATTATTTAGAAATTCAACCTTTAGAAAATAATAAATTTTTAGTTGACAAGGGCGAGGCTAAGTCATTTAAGCATTTAGAAGATATCAATAGGAAGATATATAAATTAGGAAATAAATTAGATAAAGAAGTTGTTGCAACTACTGATGCCCACTTTTTAAATCCTGAAGATGAGATATACCGAAGAATTTTACAGGCAGGTCAGAAATTTGATGACGCAGATAAACAGCCTCCTTTATATTTTAGGACAACAGATGAGATGCTTTCTGAATTCTTATATTTAGGTGAAGAAATTGCTAAAGAAGTTGTTATTGAAAATCCTAAAAAAATTAATGACTCAATTGAAAAGTTAAAGCCTATGCCTTCAGGTCTTTTTACACCTAAAATTGAAAATGCTGATGAAGAAATTAGAGAGATGACCTATCATAAAGCTAAAAGTTTATATGGTGATGATTTACCTGAATTGGTAGTAAATCGAATTGAAAAAGAATTAGATTCAATAATTAACAATGGCTTTTCTGTTATTTATTTGATATCTCATAAATTAGTTAAGAAATCACTGGAAGATGGGTTCCTGGTTGGCTCAAGAGGATCGGTAGGATCTTCATTAGTTGCTTATCTTTGTGATATTACTGAAGTTAATCCCTTACCTCCTCATTATAGATGTTCAGAATGTCAGGAAAACGAATTCTTTTTAAAGGGCGAAGTTGGAGTTGGTGTTGACCTGGAAGACAAAGAATGTAAAAAATGTAGTTCAGAGTTAATAAAAGATGGTTTTGATACTCCATTTGAAGTATTTATGGGTTTTGATGGCAATAAAGTACCTGATATAGATCTTAATTTTTCTGGAGAATATCAATCAGAAATTCATCTAGAGACAGAAAGATTATTTGGGAGAGACTATGTTTATCGAGCTGGAACTATTTCAACTATTGCTGATAGGACAGCATATGGATTTGTTAAAGGTTATCTACAGGACCGGGATCTTTCTAAAAGAAATACAGAGATTAATAGGTTGGTTAAAGGTTGCACTGGTGTTAAAAGAACGACAGGACAGCATCCTGGTGGATTAATGGTTGTACCTAAAGAAATGGATATCCATGATTTCACACCAATACAGAGACCTGCTAATGATAAAGAGACAGATGTTAGGACTACCCATTTTGATTATCATGCTATTAGTGGTCGAATCTTAAAGTTGGATTTACTTGGACATGATGATCCTACTTCTATCAGAATGTTACAGGATTTAACAGGAGTTGATCCCCTTAATATTCCTCTAGATGACCCAGAGACTATGAGTCTGTTTTCAGGTGTAGATGCTTTGGATTTAGATGGTAATGCATTAGATTTGGAGCTTGGAACTCTTGGCATTCCTGAATTCGGAACTTCTTTTGTTAGACAGATGTTAACAGAAACCAGGCCATCTACTTTTGCTGAGTTAGTAAGAATTAGTGGATTGTCTCATGGAACAGATGTCTGGCTAAATAATGCCCGTGATTTTATTAGAAAAGGTACTGCAGAATTAAAGGATGTAATCTCTGTTCGAGATGACATCATGAATTATTTAATCCAAAAAGGGCTAAACCCCTCTGATAGTTTTACAATAATGGAACATGTTAGAAAAGGAAAAGGGTTAAAAGATGATGAATATGAAAAGATGATAGCTGCCGGAGTACCAGACTGGTATATTGAATCATGTAGTAGAATAAAATATATGTTTCCTAAAGCTCATGCTGCTGCTTATGTTATGATGGCTTTTAGAATTGCTTTCTTTAAAGTAAATTATCCTGCAGAATTTTATACGACATATTTTTCAATAAAGGCCGATGATTTTGATACTGAGATAGTAAGCCAGGGGTATGATTATATTTTAAATATGATTGATGAACTAAAAGAAAAAGGCAATGATGCCACTGCTAAAGAGAAAAATCTCATTACTGTTTTAGAGATTGTTGTTGAAGCTATGGAAAGAGGTATTGAGTTTCTGCCAGTTGATTTATATAAATCTAAGATATCAGATTTTCAACTGGAAGGCAATCAGTTATTACCTCCATTAATAAGTGTAAGTGGTTTAGGTAGTTCAGCTGCTGAGAGTTTAATTAATGCAAGGAGTAATGGGGATTTTAGTTCAATTGAAGATTTAAGTAATAGAACTTCACTTTCCAGTAATGTTTTAGAGATAATGAAAGATTTAGGAGCTTTAAAAGGGCTACCTGAAAGAGATCAACTTTCATTATTCGTTGATTAAACTCTAATCAATGTAATCTGCTTGCATAATGACATTTCCTATGTTAAAATTATTAAGGAATATGCTTTTTTATACGAAATGTTGGGGGTGGGCGCAAACCCACTCTTTATTTATAGATTATATAATTTTGGAGGTATTAAGATGAAGATTACTGCTAGAACTGAGGAATTAGTAAAAGATATTATATTACATGATGATCTTGAAATTGTCTCAGTTGAATATCTTAAGGAAGGCTCTAATTGGATATTAAGAGTTTACATTGAAGACAGAGAAGGAAATCTATCTATTGAAGACTGCACTAGAATTAGTAGAGCTTTATCTGATAAGCTAGATGAAGAAGATTTTATTGATGATAGTTATATTCTGGAGGTATCTTCTCCAGGAGTTGAAAGGCCTTTGAGAAATGAAGAGGATTATAACCGTTTCAAAGGAAGACAAGTATATATTAAGACATATGCTCCTTTAAATGGTAGAAAAGAGTTCACAGGAATACTAGAAGGTTTAGTAGACGATTCAGTGAATATTACTTTAAATGAGACTGAAGATAAAGTTGAAATACCTTTTAAAAGCATTGCAAATGCAAGACTTTCTGTTGAATTTTAAAGGAGAATAGGAGGAATAAGATGAATATTGAATTTTTACATGCTTTAGATGATATAGCCAGTGAGAAAGATATTTCTAAAGATATACTTTTAGAGGCTATTGAAACTGCTCTAGAATCTGCATACAAAAAGGATTTTGGCTCCAAAGACAATGCTGAAGTTAAAATCGATCAGGATTCTGGAGAGGTTCGAGTTATTGCCAGAAAAAATGTGGTTGAAGAAGTTGAAGATAAAAACTCAGAAATTTCTTTAGAACATGCCCAGGATATTGATCCAAAATTAGATATAGGTGATATCGCAGAAATAGAAATTACACCAGATAATTTTGGGAGAATAGCAGCTCAGACTGCAAAACAGGTAGTAATGCAGAGAATTAGAGAAGCTGAGAGAGATGTAATCTATGATCACTATAAGCAGAAAGAAGGAGAATTTATAACTGGTACAATTCAAAGATTTCATAAGGATTATATAATGATAGATATGGGAAAAACCGAAGCTTTATTACCTCCATCAGAACAGATAGATACTGAAACTTATAAAGTTGGAGATAGAATTAAGTTATTTATAGTAGAAGTAAGCTCTACTAATAAAGGTCCTAGAATTCTTGTTTCTAGAACACATCCTGGTCTATTAATGAGGCTCTTTGAAATAGAGATACCTGAGATTTATGATGGAACTGTTGAAATAAAAGAAGTGGCTAGAGAAGCAGGTTATCGATCAAAGGTTGCTGTTTATTCTGAGAATAACGATGTTGATCCAGTTGGCGCCTGTGTTGGTCCCAGGGGCAGCAGGGTTCAGGCAGTTGTGGATCAACTTGATGGAGAAAAGATTGATATTGTAAAATGGGATCCTGATCCTAAATCATTTATAGCTAATGCTTTAAATCCAGCTGAGGTTAGTGATGTTATATTAAATGAGAAAGAAGCTATAGCTCAGGTTGTTGTTCCAGATTTCCAATTATCACTTGCAATTGGAAAAGAAGGACAGAATGCCAGACTGGCAGCCAAATTAACAGGCTGGAAAGTGGATATTATTAAAGAATCTGAATATAATGCCAGCGATGAAGAACTTAAAGATATTAATGATGAAGATATTAGTGATGAAGATATTGAAAATCTTAATAAAGAAGAGATAAATAAAGTTGATAATGAAAATAAAGATATAAGTGAAGATGTCCAGGGAACAGAAAAAAATTCACAGGAGGGGTAAAAGTTGCAAGTAAGTTCTATAAAAAAATGTGCCGGTTGCGGTGATCACCGTAGTGAAGTTGAGTTAATGAGAATTGTCAATAACAAAGGGGAAATAAAAGTTGACCCTGGCGGAGTTATGAGTGGCCGGGATGTTTATATTTGCCCACAGATTACCTGTCTGGATGCAGCAGTTAAAAATAATGGTCTAAGTGATGCCTTAAAGATAGAAATTAGCGATTCTATTTATAATAAACTGCTGGAGGAGATAAATCATGGTTAAGTAAGATAGATACTTATGGAGGTGCTTGATAGATGGGAAAAATTAGAGTTTATAGTTTAGCAGATGAATTAAATATGAAAAGTAAGGAACTTGTTGATATACTTCAGGAGTTAGATGTGGAAGTAACAAGTCATATGAGTACAGTAGAAGATGATACAGCAGATCTTGTTCGAGGTATGTATGGTGATACTGATACCAGCAAAGAACAGGAATTAGAGATTGAAAAAGAAAAATTAGATGAGGAAGTTGTTGAAATAGAAGAAGATGTTGAGGATGAGCCAGAAGAGGAGGAAGATGATAAAGTTTCTATTATTCCGCCAATAAAAGTTAAAGACTTTGCAGAAGCAGTCGATATGCAGACTAACACATTGTTAAAAGATTTAATGGGCCTTGGAATTATGGCTAATATTAATTATTCATTAGATCAAGAAACTTTAGAACTGCTTATTGATGAATTGAATCTTCCTGCTAAGATTGGGGCCCCTGAAGAGGAAGAAGAAATTGCCGTTGATGGAAGTAAAGTAGAAATCGATTTTGAAGAAGATCCTTCTGATTACAAACTTCGTCCTCCTATAGTAACTGTTATGGGTCATGTTGATCATGGCAAAACTACTTTGCTTGATATGATTAGAAAAACAAGAGTTACCGAATCTGAAGCTGGTGGAATTACTCAGCATATTGGTGCTTATCAGGCGGTATCAGGGGATCAAAAAATAACATTTATTGATACCCCAGGCCATGAAGCTTTTACTGCTATGAGAGCTAGAGGTGCTCAATTAACTGATATAGCAATACTGGTTGTTGCTGCAGATGATGGTATAATGCCTCAAACTGTAGAAGCAATAAATCATGCTAAAGCAGCTGACATACCATTAATAGTTGCCGTTAATAAAATTGATAAACCAAATGCACAACCTGATAGAGTTAAACAGGAATTAACTGAACATGGCCTTGTCCCTGAGGAATGGGGAGGCAAGACTATTTGTGTTGAAATTTCAGCACTTAAAGGTGAAAATATTGATGAATTAATGGAAATGGTTTTACTTGTTGCAGAAATGGAAGATATTAAAGCTAATCCTAATAGACCTGCTGAAGGTGTTGTTGTTGAAGCAGAATTAGATAAAGGTCGAGGAGCAGTTGCAACAGTACTTGTTAAGAATGGTTCATTAAAAATTGGAGATACTATTCTGGCTGGTTCAGTCTGTGGACGGGTAAAGGCTTTAGTTGATGAGCATGGAAATAGAATTGAAGTTGCAGGACCAGCTATGCCTGTCGAAGTCTTAGGATTTAATGATGTTCCTAAAGCAGGTGATTTTGTTCAGGTTCTTGCCGATGAGAAAAGAGCCAGGGAAATTTCTGCAAATAGGAAAGAAAAAGAACATCAGGCTAGAATCCAGACTGAGAGTAAAGTAACACTTGAAGATTTCTATGATCAGATACAAGAAGGAGAACTCCAGGAGCTTAATTTAATCATAAAAGCCGATGTCCAGGGATCTATTGAGGCTTTAAGAGAATCATTGTTAAGATTAAGTACTGATGAAGTTGGGGTTAATGTAATTCATACTGGTGTAGGTGCAATTAATGAGACAGATGTTAACCTGGCAAGCGCGTCAAATGCAATAATTATTGGCTTTAATGTAAGGCCAGGTGTAAAAGCACAGAAATTTGCTGAAAAAGAAAATGTAGATATAAGATTATATAGAGTTATATATAAAGCCTTAGAAGATATTAAAAATGCTATGTCAGGTTTATTAGATCCTGAGATTAAAGAAGTTGTTAAGGGTCATGCAGAAGTTAGAGCAACTTTCTCCGTTCCAGATGTAGGAATTATAGCCGGAGTTTATGTAACTGATGGACTGGTAAATAGAAATTATCAGGCTAGATTACTCCGTGATAGCGTTGTAATTCATGAAGGAGAAATCTCTTCACTAAAACGATTTGAAAATGATGTTAGAGAAGTTAAAGAAGGATATGAATGTGGCGTTGGAATTGCCAATTATAATGATATCAAAGAAGGAGATATCATAGAATTTTATGATTATAAAGAGATAGAGCGTACATTATAGAAAGATCTCTTTATAAATGAGGTGAATATTATGTCAAGAAATAGAAAACGTAGATTATCAGAGCTTCTAAAAGAAGAGATCAGCGATATAATTCTAAAAGAAGTTAAAGATCCTAGAATTGGCTTTGTCTCTATAACTGATGTTGAGCTTAGTGGTGATTTAAGGCATGCAAAAATCTTTTTCAGTATAATTGGGGACCAGGATGAAAGAGATGATACTTTGGCTGGCCTTAAAAAAGCAACAGGCTTTATAAGAAAATTAGTCGGTGAAAGAATAACTATTTACCATATACCGGAACTTGTTTTTAAATATGATGATTCAATTGAACATGGAATCCATATATCTAATTTGATTAAAGAAGTCAGAAAAGAAGAAAAAGAGGCTAAATCTGATGAAGAAAATAACTAATAAAAGCAATAACATTTCCCAGGTTGCTAAGTATATAGCTGCCTGGGATAGCTTTATATTGATTGGACATGAAGATCCTGATGGAGACTGTCTTGGATCAGTTTTTAGTTTAGGATTACTACTTAAAAATTTAGATAAGAAGGTTAAAGTTGGCCTATATAAACCTTTAAATAATAAATACTCTTTTATAAAAAACAACCTAGAATTAGATTATTTTATTGTTGAAGAAACAACAGAAATAAAGGAAGATACTGCAATTATAGCTCTTGATTCAAGTGATTCTGAGCGTTTAGGTCCTGCTAAAAATTTATTGCAGAATCATAAAATATTAAATATTGATCATCATATTGATAATAAGCATTTTGGTGATATTAATTATGTTTCTCCTGATTCAGCAGCAACAGGTCAAATAATTTATGATATAGCTGATTATATGAGCTGGGATATTAATAAGACAATTGCTTATTATTTAGCTGTTGCAGTATTAGCTGATACTGGTTTCTTGCGCTACAGCAATACTGATAGGTCTGTTATTCAAATGATAGATCAGCTGATGGCTAAGGGAGTTAATATTTATGAGATTAATAGAGACCTTTATGGAAAAGAAAAACCAAAAAATTTAAAATTAATTGGCAGGGCATTAAATAATCTAACTATATTAGAGGATGAAAAGATCGCTTATCTGTATTTAGAAAAAAAGGATTATGAAGAATTAGATGCGAACTTTGAAGATAAAGAAGGTATTGTTAATTATGCTAGAGATATTGATAATATTGAGGTAGGCATATTATTTAATGAAGAAGATGATAGAGTTAAAGTTAGTCTGAGATCAAATGATTATTATCCAGTAAATAAATTAGCCGCAGAATTTGGTGGTGGAGGGCATCCGAAAGCTGCTGGCTGCGGAATTAATTTAGACTTGAAAACAGCAATCGAACAGGTAATAAGTAAGGCTATAGAGCTAAACAAAGAATACAGGAGGTGATTTGAAATTTCAGAATATAGCGGAATTTTAAATTTACTTAAACCTCCTGGAATTTCATCCTTTGGAATGGTTGGCTGGCTGAGAAGAGTTTTAGATATGAGAAAGATTGGTCATACTGGAACTCTGGACCCTTTAGCGGCTGGTGTCTTACCTTTATGTGTTGGCAAAGCCACTAGAATTATTCAGTTTTTACCAGAAGGCAAAAAGACTTATATTTGTGAATTAAAGTTTGGTGTTTCAACAAATACTCTTGATTTGGAAGGAAAGGTTACAGCCAGAGATAATTCCTGGGAAAAGTTAAAAACTGAGTCAATTATTGAAGTTTTTAAAAGTTTTCACGGGAAGGTAGAGCAGATACCACCAATGTTTTCTGCCATTAATTATAATGGTAAGCGCTTATACCAGCTTGCTCGTGAAGGCAAAGAAATTGAAAGAGAATCCAGAGATATTGAGATCTTTGATCTTGAAATTCTGGAAATTAATCTTCCTGTGATTAGATTTAAGGTTACCTGTTCAAAGGGTACCTATATAAGATCTTTAGTAAGAGATATTGGCAGAAAGCTTAACACAGAAGCAGTTATGACATTTCTATTAAGAACTGAATCAGGGCCATTTAAAATAGACAACTCTTTATACCCAGAAGATTTAGAGTTGAATTTGAGTGATAAAAATAAAAAAGATGAAATATTTATTCCATTGACCAGGTATTTAGATTTCCCAAAGTTGAAAATTAAACCTGATGCCTTTATAAGAGCAACTAATGGAGCTTATTTGTATAAAGAAGATTTATTAGAATTAAATGGATACGAATTTAATAAAAAAGATGATATAATTTTATATGATAATGATTTATTTATTTCTATTTGTCAGGTCGATTTTGAAGATGATAGATATGTTTTGAAACCTGATAAAGTTTTTAATATAGAAGAGGATGTTTGATATCGGTCTGGAGGTCAAGTTAGGAATGAAAGTTATCTATAGTAATCAATTTAAAGAATTTAAAGGGCAGAGGTCAGCGATAGCAATAGGAAGTTTTGATGGCATTCACCTGGGACACCAGGCTGTAATAAATAAAACAAAAGAAATAGCTAAAAAAA
>SLSL01000295.1 GCA_007130465.1 Halanaerobiaceae bacterium
GACTAATAATATAATCTGGATAGTGCCTCTATTTACGTTTCCTTATATATTTTATTTGTTTTCTAACTTTACAAAGATGGTTAATCAAGGTAAAATTAGTTTAAATAGACTTAAATATTTTAACTGGATAAATATAAATATATATATTGGTGGCTCTCTGATTATTATTTTATTATTGCTATTAGATATTATATTTTAGTTTAGGAGGGATTCTAGGTAATGACTGAAAAGAACTTCTGGGATGAATATAATGAATATAGAGAAAAAATGAATGAAAGAGTTATGGAGACTGATAACTTGAATATTAAGAGGTTTTTTAATTTAGATACAAGGGCTTATGATGATGGAGCATTAGATAAAAAGACTAAAGAAATGTTAGGCTTAGTAGCTTCACTTGTTTTAAAGTGTGATGATTGTATTAATTATCATATGCAGGAATTGTATAAATTAAATATTATTGATGAAGAATTATATGAAGTATTGAATATTGGTTTAATTGTTGGTGGATCAATTATTATTCCTCATTTGAGAAAAACTTTAGAGGCCTGGGATAAGTTAGGTGAAAAGGATGAGTAGTATATGACCACTATTAATGAGATTATAGCTTTTGCTTTAAGTGATAGAACTGAATTATTGAGAAGATTTATTTTGACGATATTAATTATTGTATTTATTTATTATTTAAGGAAATACATTAGTAAAAAAATAGATAAAAAAATTGAAGATATTTCAAAAAATTTCAGGTATAACAAGGTTTTAAATTATATATCTTATGGATTAGGATTTGTCTTGATATTTCCCTTATGGTTTCATGGGCTACAGGGATTCATGACATTTTTTGGCCTCTTTTCAGCAGGTTTGGCTATAGCTTTAAGAGATATGGTGGCTAATATTGTTGGGAGATTATATTTAATTATCCGGAGGCCATATATTATTGGAGATAGGGTAGAGATTGGCGATGTTAAGGGAGACGTTATTGATATTCGATTATTTGAAACTTCTTTAATGGAAATTGGAAACTGGGTAGATTCAGATCAGAGTACTGGCCGGATTGTTTTTGTTCCAAATGGTCATGCTTTGAATAGAAATATCTCTAATTATACTCAGGGTTTTGAATTTATCTGGAGTGAGATAAGGATATTATTGACTTTTGAAAGTGACTGGAGGAAGGCAAAGAAAGCCTTACAGGAGATTGCAAATATTAAAGCTAGAAAGATCAATCGAGAAGCAAGGGAGAAGATAGTTAATTCAGCAAAAAAAGAGTATAAGAAATTGACACCTATAGTATATACAAATGTTAAGGCAAGCGGTGTTGAACTTACCATTAGGTATCTCTGTGAGCCTAGAAAGAGAAGATCTACTAATGAGGATTTCTGGGAAGAAATAATGGGCTTTATAGAAAATAATGATGATGTTGATTTAGCTTACCCTACTTATCGAATATATACTCAGGATAATGGTGTTGCTGGAGAAAATAGAGAAGAGAAAATCGATGAGCAATAGATGGTTAATAAGTGGTCAATAAAAAACTACCGATAATTTAATCGGTAGCTTTAAATAATTATGAGTTCTGGCATTTATCGCAGATTCCGTAATATTCCAGTCTATGTTCATTAATTGTAAAAGGAGTAGCTTCTTCTGCCTGTTCATTAAGGTTTTCTTTAAGATCGATATGGATGTCGTAGACACTGTCGCATTCCTGGCAGTGAAAATGATAATGCTGCTCAGGTGTTCCGTCATATCTGCTGTGAGTGCTACCATAATCAAGAACCATGATCTCTTCTTGTTCTGCTAAAAAATTAAGATTCCGATAGACTGTACCCAGGCTTATATTTGGGATCTCATCTTTAACTTCATTGTAAATCCAGTCAGCAGTGGGATGGCAATCAGTATTTTTTAGTGTTTCAAGAATTGCCTTTCGCTGTTTGGTCATCCTGGTTTTCTTTTTAGCCAATATTTTCCCCTCCTTTTGCAATAATCATTACTAGAAGTATATCAAATATTTTTTTTAAAAGCAAGTAAAATGGTATAGAAATAAAGGAGATATCAATTATGAAAATATTATTAGTTAATGACGATGGTATTTATGCAGAAGGAATTAAGAGTTTAGCTGAAGCTTTAATCGAGGCAGGTCATCAATTGAAGGTGATTGCACCTGATCAGGAGAGGAGCGCTATCAGCCATGCAATTACTATTAGAAAGCCGTTAAGATTATTTAAAACTGAGAGCAAGAGATTAGGTAATGACGCCTATAGGGTTAATGGCACTCCAGCTGACTGTATTAAACTTGCTCTTAAGGTTTTTGAGGATTTTAAGCCTGGTCTTGTCATATCAGGCATTAATCATGGCCAAAACCTTGGATATGACGTCTACTATTCTGGAACTGTCTCAGCGGCAATAGAGGCCTATATACAGGGTTATAAGGCTATTGCTGTCTCACTCTCTATTGATGGTTCGAATAATTTCAAGGCGGTTGCTGAAAAGATAGTTGATTATTTAAATAATGATGAGTTTTTAGAGTCATTGAATTTGCTTGAAGGGCCATTGAATATTAATTTTCCAGATTTAAAATATTCTAAGTATAATGGCTATAAAATAACTTCTCTTGCTCCTCATTTATATGAAGATTCTGTTGAGGCCAGGTTGGATCCTGCTGGCGGTAAATATTTTTGGTTTAGAGGAGGCAATAAAACTTACAATTATGGTAATTTTGATGTAAGTGCAGTCAGAAATGGCTTTATTTCGATTACACCATTAAATTTGAATATTTCAGATGATAATAAGATTGATATGTTAAATAATAATTTATCTCTTGATTAATATAATATATTTTATAAAAAGTTGATAAAAATTATCTAGTTTTGCAGGAGATTTCTAAAAAGTCTCGAATATTAAGTTAAAGAGGTCTGATTCTAAAATATTAGAGAGGTGATATAATGCAATTTATTCTTAAATTTAAGGATGGCACGACTTATTTAAGCGACGATATTGAGGAAATTAATGGTATTCCATGTGTGGCTCAGGACTTGAATAGACATATTGAAGATACTGGTTTCTTAAGTTTGTTTTTGAGGGATCAGGAGAAAGATAAAATTGAAATTAAAACGCAAGAAGGTAAAATGGAAAATAAAAAATGTAGTGAGCTTTATTCAGTAGAAGTTGTATTTTAACTAATTGACTTCCCGGGGAAATTTTCCCCGGTTATTTTTTTGGAGGTGGAATTTATGGAACTGCCTTATATAAATTTTTCTGATAATTTATTGGAGGCTAAAATAATTTCAAGACCTAATAGATTTGTTTTGATTTGTGGGAATGAAGCTAGTAATGAGATTAAGCTGCACCTGCCTGATCCTGGCAGGCTGCCTTTGATAATAAAAGAGGGTAGAGAGATATATTATAAACCTACTGATAACCCTGAACGGAAGACGGCTGGGAGTGTTATTTTGGTTAAATTGGATAATGGTGTTTTTGTTTCAATGAATTCTCATCTGGCCAATGATCTGGCTGAGCTTGGGCTTGAAAATAAATTTTTTAGTGAGCTAGCTGATACTGAGATTATAAGGAGAGAATTTACCTGGGGGAATTCCAGGTTTGATTTTTTATTAAATGATGTTAATGGAGCAGAGTATCTTTTGGAGGTTAAATCAGTTAATTTAGTAGATGATGGCCAGGCCTGTTTTCCAGATGCACCGACTACAAGAGGGGTCAGGCATATTAAGGAACTGATTAAATGGAAAAACGATACTGGTAATTTAGCTGGAGTTTTATTTATTGTCCAGCAGGAACAGGCAGAATTATTTAGGCCTTGTGAAGAGATTGATCCTGATTTTGCTGAAATATTGGCCAAAGCCAGGGAGTGTGGGATAGATATTTTTGTTTATGATACAAAAGTTGATTTAAATAAAATAATGCTCAATCAGAGGATTGAGCAGAACTGGTAGATTTTATTTGATTTTTTTGCTTATAAATAAAATGGAGCTGACGACCGGACTTGAACCGGTAACCTGCTGCTTACAAGGCAGCTGCTCTACCAATTGAGCTACGTCAGCTTGAAAATTTATTATTTAATTACCTCAACACAAGATATATTATAACGTAGTAGACGGGATGCGTCAAGGGGTTTTTTGAAAAAAATAAGTTTAATTTAGATATTTTGTTTATATAAATTTTGGATGAGATTTAAATGATTCTGCACTAGTATAATTATACTAATAAATTAATATAATATGCATAAGGAAAGGTTTTCTTTTATATTACGCATTGATAAAATTTGTTCTAGGACATCGAGTCCGTCGACTTTGTGAAATATGTTAAGAGATACTACTTGGTAACCGTCGGGTATGGAGGGGGTCTATTTATTTTAACGGACTGTTGGTGTATATTTATTTATTGATAATAATCTGGCTGGAGGGATTTAGGATTGATTGAGAGTTAATACTGGGTTAATACTGGGTTGGTACTGGGTTGGTACTGGGTAGATATACTACTAAAGAAATAATAGTATAGCTATTAAATTGTACTTGAAAATCATAATATGTTATAATACGTTTTGAGTTGGTGATTTAAAATGGGTGGCAAATATAAGATTGATAAAATCAAACAGGAGCATACAATTATTGAAGATATACTGCCTTTACTTGAGGGAATTTCAATTCATCCCCTGGTTAAGAGTATTATTCCGGGCAGAATTAATCGGAGAAAGGGAAGTGGTGTTCAACCATTTCTGAGATTAAAATATAATACTTCCAGTGGTTTTAAAGTTCTGGCAAAGAATAGTTCTTCGATTCAGGAAGTTTTTATTGTGACTGATGATCCTGATAAACTGGCAGAATGGCTGAGGAAGAAGGATTGGGTCAAGTAGAGTGGTTATTACAGAGGTTAAGAGGTAGTTTATTACAGGTGTTTAGAGCAGGTTATCTTTGGAGTTATTTCAGTAGCGTCAGGTTAGTTAGTTTAAGTTGAATTTGGAGTTAAATTTCTTGACAATAGATTAAGGATTTTGTATAATATTTCTGTTAATAATTTAATCGGGTTGTGGCGCAGCTTGGTAGCGCGCACGCCTGGGGGGCGTGAGGTCCCGGGTTCAAATCCCGGCAACCCGACCACTTTTATTTTTATCGGCCTGGCGGCCGATTTTCTTGTATTATATTGGAATTTTTACTGGTTAGCTGTTAGTGTAAAATAAGTTTGGGGAGAAAAAGGCAAAAAAACAGAAAGAAGGCTTCCTCTTTGATAAGATAAGCTGCTTGCATAGTTAGTTAACTATGTTTATAATTAGTTTAAATAGGGAAATATTATTAATTTTAATATTTCAATTTAAGGATATATAATGATAATGATTAGGAGTGAATTTATGTCTGTTAGGATATTTATTTATAATTTAGGTTGTCCGAAAAATCAGGTTGACGGCGAATATATTGCTGGTTATCTGACTGAGTCTGATAATATTACAGTTGTTGATGATTATGAAGTTGCTGATATAATAGCTGTTAATACCTGTGGTTTTATTGAAACTGCCAAGGAAGAGTCGATAGAGGCTATCTTTGAGGCTGTTAAGTTAAAGGAGGCTGGGAACTGTCAGAAGGTAATTGTGACAGGCTGTCTGGCCCAGCGGTATGTTGAGGATATTCAGGCTGATATTCCTGAAGTTGATGGTATCTTTGGGATTGGTGATTATCAGAAGATGGTTGAGTTGGTTAAAGATGTTGAATTAGGCGAGAGGGTGACTATGGTTGCTGAACCTGAACAGGGTTTAAACCGTGATATCCCCAGGGTTCATAAAGATAAGGGTACAGCCTATTTAAAGATTGCTGATGGCTGTGACCAGAACTGTACCTACTGTACGATTCCATCGATTAAAGGTGGTTATAAGAGTAGGGGGCTTGAATTTATTATAAATGAGGCGAAAAGACTTGTTGAGCAGGGTGTTAATGAGTTGATCCTTGTGGCCCAGGATACGGCCCTGTATGGACTTGATATTTATGGCGAGGTTCGCCTGGCTGAACTTTTAGAGGAACTTGCAAAAATAGAGAGTTTAAAATGGATCAGGTTGATGTATACTTATCCTGAACACCTTGAAGAAAAGGTTTTAGAGGTTATGGCCAGTGAGGATAAGATCTGTAATTATTTAGATATACCTATCCAGCATGCGGCAGGCCAGGTTAGAAAGAGGATGGGGAGGCCTGGCGATAGGAGCTCACTGGAGGCTAAGATTGCTAAGATTAGAGATATCTTGCCTGATGTGGTTTTAAGGACTTCTTTGATTGTCGGCTTTCCTGGCGAGACTGATGAGCAGTTTGAGGAGTTAGTTGATTTTATTAAAGAAGTTAAATTTGACAGATTAGGGGTTTTCACTTATTCTAAGGAAGAGAATACTCCTGCAGCAAGGCTTGCTGGCCAGGTGGATGAGAAAGTTAAGGTTAGCCGTTATAATCAGATAATGGAAGTGCAGCAGAAGATTGCTCTTGAGAAGAATAGCGAGAGGGTTGATAAGGAACTGGAAATTATTGTCGAGGAGATTGATGGCAGTCGCTTTAATGGTAGAACTAAATATGATGCTCCTGAGATAGATAATGCTATTAATGGAGAGCTGCCTGAAGAGCTTGAGGTTGAGGAAGGTTCGATTTATCTGGCTTTAGTTAAGTCGGCTTTTGAATATGATCTTGAGGGAGAGATTATTGATGAAATTGGCTGATATGAATATCCCGAATAAGTTAACTTTAATCAGGATTCTTCTGATTCCTGTTTTTGTCTTCTTTTTATTGATGAGGAGCAGTTTGCCTTTTGTGGCTTCCTGGATATCCTTTGTTGTATTTGTTGTTGCAAGTTTAACAGATGCTGCTGATGGTTTTCTGGCCAGGCGGAATAATCAGGTTACCAATTTTGGCAAGATTGCTGATCCTTTAGCAGATAAGCTATTAGTTTCATCTGCTCTGATCGGTTTTGTCAGTATAAATTTGATTTCTCCCTGGCCTGTTATAATAATTATTGGTCGAGAATTTGCTGTTACTGGTTTGCGGGTGATTGCTGCCAGCGAAGGCTTTATTATTTCAGCCAGTATCTGGGGTAAGCTAAAGACTATTACCCAGATAGTTGCTGTTCTGGCCTTTTTGTTATATCCAGAGATTATTCCGATGCCTGGGTATTTACCTCTGATTTTAGTCTGGCTGGCTGCCCTGATTACTTTTTATTCTGGTTATAGGTATTTTGCTGATGCTAATCTGGAGTGGGAGCTGTAATTATGGGGATTATAGAAAGAGTTAATCATTTTCTGGCCACAGGTTTTATGGTTGGCCGGATAAAATATATGCCAGGAACCTTTGGCTCCCTTGTTGGTCTCTTACTTCTGGTTTTATTTCCTTTTTTAAGTAGCTGGTCGGCTATTTTAATTATAGTGATTGCTGGAACTTATATCTGCCAGCAGGAGGAAAATAGAACTGGGATTAAAGATAATCAGGAGATAGTAATTGATGAGATTGCTGGAGTGTTTATAACTTTTGCCCTGGTCAACCCGAATAATTTTATTCATTATTTAACTGGTTTTCTTCTCTTTAGGGTCTTTGATATTTTTAAACCGGGACCGATTGATTATGTTCAGGACTATGAAGGCGGGCCCGGGGTTATGCTAGATGATATTGCTGCAGGTTTGATTAGTGCAATTATAATGTTTTTTATATTTTAATCTTAGATGATAGGTGTTGATATTGAGATGGAAAATATTGCTATTATATCTGTCGGCGATGAATTATTATTTGGTGAGATAGATAATACCAATGCCAGCTGGATAGCTGAGAGGTTTGTTGATAATGGCTGTCAGGTTAATGAGATTGTTACAGTTCCAGATAAGATAGATGTGATTGCCAGCAGGCTAAAGAGGTTGCAATCTGAATATAAAAATATAATAATTACTGGAGGTTTAGGTCCGACCCAGGATGATATTACCAGGGATGGGGTGGCCCAGGCTTTCGATAAAGAGCTGGTTTATCACGATAAACTTGCTGATAATATTAATGCTTTTTTTGAAGAGATTGGTAAAGAAGTCACTGAGAATAATTACAGGCAGGCTTTTCTTCCTCAGGGCGCTGAGCCGATTATTAATAAAGAGGGAACTGCTCCAGGGTTTTATTTGGTTATTGAGGGTACTACAGTTTTTGTTCTGCCAGGAGTTCCAGTTGAGATGAAAAAGATGATCGATAATTTTGTACTGGATAAGGTCTGCAAGAGTAGAAGGCAGAATGGTTACAACCTTACTTTAAATGTTGCTGGTATCGGTGAAGCTGCTCTGGAGGATAGAATTAAGGAGATAATTAATAAATCTGAAGGAATTGTTTTTAGATTTCTGCCCCATGGCGGCGAGATTTCAATTAAATTGAGTTTAAAACCAGGGTTTGATGTTGATAATTTTGCAAAAGTTGTTGCTGAAATTAAAGATGAATTAGGATATTATATATTTGCTGAAGGTGATAAAAGTCTGGCTGAAGTTGTTTCAGATTTATTGAGGGAGAATAATTTTAGCCTGGCACTGGCTGAATCCTGTACAGGTGGGTTAATTGCCAAACGACTGACTGATATACCAGGTGCCTCTAATTTCTTTAAAGGTGGAGTAGTTGTCTATAGTAATGAGAGTAAACTGAGGCTATTGAATCTTTCAGAAGAAACCCTTGAGAGAGATGGGGCTGTCAGTAGATCGGCAGCAGACCAGATGGCTGATAAAGTAAGAGAACTATTTAATGCTGACTTTGGTGTCTCTGTGACCGGTATTGCTGGACCTGGTGGTGGGACTGAAGAGAAGCCTGTTGGCCTGGTATATTCAACTATATGGTCTAATACTGGAAAATTTCAGGAAAAGTGGAATTTCTCAGGTGCCCGGAGAAAGATTAGATGGTATGCTTCTCAGTATATTTTAAATAAATTAAGACTGGCAATTTTGGAGGCGATTAAATGAAGAAATTAATTTTTAGTATATCTTTAATGCTTATATTTGCAACTGCTTTTGCTGCTGGTGCTCAGAATTATGAAATCATTGAGGGGATCAATTCTTATTTTACTGGCGAATATGAAATGGCAGAAGAGACATTTTATCAGATTCTTGATGAGGAGATTAGCAGTACCGAAAAATATACCGTTTATAGTTATTTGATCAAAAGTAAATTAAGAAATAGAAAAATATCTACTGCTGAAGATTTGATTACTGAGCTTGATGAATTAGGCTACAATAATGCTGAAGTTTATTGGTTACTGGCTGAGCAATATTTGAATTTAGATGGACGCTATGATAATGCCCAGTTTGATCTGGCTAAAGAATATATTGAGAAAGCGAGAGACCTAGGCTTTTATGGATTTGACCAGCAAAAAGGCCATGCTCAGGCAGAATTAGGTTTAAATAATTATCAGGCAGTTAAAGATATTTTAGAGCCATTAAGAGATCAGTTGTCAAGGCCATCAAGTTTTGGAGCCCTGGCTAGAGCTTATAAAGAACTTGATGATACAGGTAATGCAATTAATTTATATGAAAGGTTAATAGTTTTAGAGCCTGATAATGCAGGGGCTCATCTCGATCTCGGTAATTTATATATTGATCAGGGGAATTATGATGAAGCTATCGAGGTTCTTGAAATTGGCCTGGATAGATCTCCTGAAGTAAATAGTTTGAAATTTGCTCTAGGTAGAGCTTATAAAGCTTCTGGAGAATATGATTCGGCCATTGACCAGTTTAATCAGGTGATCAATAGGAATCGTTATAATTATGAAGCCCATTATCAACTTGGATTGATTTATTATGCTCAGGGTGAGATTGACAAGGCTGTAGAGAGTTTAGATTCTGCTATTAGATATAATAATGAATATGTAACAGCTTATTTGAAATTAGGAGAGATATATTTAGCAGAGGATAATCATTATAGAGCCGTTTCCTATTTCAGTAATGCAGTTGAGATAAACCCTGATTATGCTTTAAGTTATTATTACCTTGGTAAGGCTTATTTTGAACTGGAAATGTATCAGGTTGCTCAGGCTGAATTAGTTAAGGCTTTAAGGAGACAGCCTGATTTGGGGAGGGCTTCAGAATTATTAGATGAGATTGACGAAATAATTTCTGGAATGGAAGAAGATGAATTAGAAGATGACTTTGAAGGCGAGGTTGATGTGAATATAGAATAATTTAAAGGGGCAGGTGGTATATTTGAGATTATTTATTGCTGTACCTCTATTTGAAAAAACAAAGAATGAAATTAGTTTATGGCAACAGGATATTGCTGATAAGACAGGTGGCAGGATTAAATTTGTTAAACCAGAAAACCTCCATATAACTTTGAAATTTCTTGGCGATACCGAAGAGGAGAGGAAGGATGAAGTAATTTCTGTACTGGATTCTTTAGAAGATAGAAATAGTTTTAAATCAGATATTCAGACCGTATCGGCCTTCCCAGGCATGAAAAACCCAAAAGTATTAGTGGCTAAATTAATCAGAAATAAAGAAATATTACAGGAGATAAATTCTGGTCTAGAAAACCAATTATTGAAATTAGGTTTTGAAAAAGAAGATAGATATTTTATACCCCATATAACTCTGGCCAGGACTAAAGATAATCAGGGTAGAAAATCTCTTGCTGATTGGTTTGAAAGTAAAGAGAGAACAAAATTTAATGAAATTTCATTTGAGATAAGTAAAATCTGCTTATTTCAGAGCATTTTAAAACCTGATGGGCCTATTTATAAGGAAATATTTTGTAAAATTTATAAATAAAGGCTTGACCTTTTTAAACAAGTGTTCTATAATTAGATTAGAATATTTGAATGCTAGATAAATTTGGAAAAGGAGAGTGATTTTGTTGGCCCAGAGTGAAAAAGAAAAAGCTTTAGATAGTGCTGTTAAAAGAATTGAAAAACAGTTTGGTGAAGGTGCAATAATGAGGCTTGGAGATTCAAGTTCTTTAGATGTTGAGGTTATTCCGACTGGCTGTTTACCGCTGGATTTGGCTTTAGGGGTAGGTGGTATACCTCGTGGAAGAATTGTGGAGCTTTATGGTAATGAATCTTCAGGTAAAACTACCCTTGGCTTACACATTATAGCTGAAGCTCAGAAATTAGGTGGCATTGCTGCTTTTATTGATGCTGAACATGCTTTAGATCCTAGATATGCTCAGAACTTAGGTGTTAATATTGATAACTTATTAATCTCACAGCCAAATAATGGAGAAGAAGCTTTAGAAATTACTGAAGCTCTAATCAGAAGTAATGCTGTAGATTTAGTTGTTCTGGATTCGGTTGCTGCTCTTGTTCCTCAGGCTGAGCTTGATGGTGAGATGGGGGATTCCCATGTAGGACTTCAGGCAAGGTTGATGTCACAGGCTATGAGGAAACTTTCCGGGGCGATTAGTGATTCCAAAACTGCTTGCGTTTTTATTAATCAGATAAGAGAGAAAGTTGGAGTAATGTTTGGTAATCCAGAAGTAACTCCTGGAGGTAGAGCTTTAAAGTTTTATTCATCTGTAAGGATTGAGATTAGAAGGTCTCAGACTATAAAGGATGGCAAAGATATAATCGGTTCCCATGCCAGGGCTAAAGTTGTAAAAAATAAAGTTGCAGCTCCGTTTAGACAGGCAGAATTTGATATAATGTATGGTACAGGTATATCCAGGTCAGGTTCTTTGATAGATATAGGTGAGGAGACAGGGATTGTTGATAGGGCAGGTGCCTGGTATTCTTATGGCGAGACTAGATTAGGTCAGGGAAGAGAAAATTCTAAACAGTTCTTGCAGGATAACCCTGAAGTTATGGAAGAGATTGAAAATAAGATACGAGTTGCTGTTGGTCTTGCCGATGAAGAAGATTTTGAGGATATAAATTTTGATTCTGAAGAATCTAGTAAAGAAGATGAAGAATAAAAAAGAAGAGCAGTCGGAAATAAGAAACAAAGTTTTTAAATATCTTGCAAGAAGAGAACATTCCAGATACGAATTATATAAGAAGTTAAGCAGGAAAGATTATGATAGAGAAAATATAAATATAATTCTGGATGAGCTAGAAGATAAGGATTATATAAATGACGAAAGGTTTGCTAGAAGTTGGATTAAGAGCCGGTTGAGATTTAAACCGAGAGGTTCTAGACTTATTAAAAAAGAGCTAGCGCAAAAAGGTGTTTCTAAATCACTGCAGGATAGTTTGATATTTGAGCTTATTTCTGAAGAAAAAGAGCTTGAAATGGCTAAAGATTTAAGTAGAAAATGGCTTAGCAAAAAAAGAAATAAAAACAAAGAAAATATTGATAAAAAACTATATAGATATTTAAGTAATAAAGGCTTTGGTAGCAACATTTCTATAACTATATTGGATAATCTTAGAGATGAAAATTTATTATGATTTTAAAAAAGTGAGCCTATTATCGGTTTTTTTAAGGCGGTAATAGGCTCTGCTTATCTTGACACTTGAGCTAAAAAGGTATAAAATATTAACAGATACCTTAAAATCAAGGGATTATCTAATATAAATAAAATATAGTTATGGGGGTGAAGAAAATTAACTTTGTAGCAATTATACCTGTTGTAATCGCAATTTTAGCTGGCCTTTTTGCTGGCTATTTGATTAGAAAATATATTGCTGAAGCAAGAATTCAATCAGCTGAAAAAGAAGCAGAAAAGATAAAAGAAGATGCTCAAAGAGAAGCTGAATCAGTAAAAAAAGAAATGGTATTAGAAGCTAAAGAGGAAGCTCATAGGTTAAAAGAAGAAGCTGACAAAGAAAATCAAGTAAGAAGGTCTGAACTTCAGAAGTTAGAAAATCGTTTAATGAATCGTGAAGAAAATTTGGATAAAAAGTCTGAAAATCTTGAAGCAAAAGAGTCTGAGTTAAAGAAACAGGAATCCAGACTTGAAGAAAAGGAAGAAGAGCTTGATAAAAAGATAGAAAAACAGACAGAGAAATTAGAGCAGATTGCTGGTATGAATCAGCCTGAGGCCAGGGAATATCTTCTTCAACAGATGGAAGAGGAGTTAGAACTGGAATTTTCTCGTAAGATAAAAGAGAAAGAGGCTGAGTTAAGAGAAGAATCTGATAAAAAAGCAAGAGAGATTATTTCGACTGCGATTCAAAGATATGCCGCTGATCATGTAGCAGAGACTACTGTATCAGTTGTTAATCTTCCAAACGATGAAATGAAAGGTAGAATTATTGGTCGAGAAGGACGAAATATTAGAACCTTAGAAAGTTTAACTGGTATCGATTTAATAATTGATGATACTCCTGAAGCTGTTGTTATTTCTGGGTTTGATCCTATGCGGAGAGAAGTTGCCAGGATAGCATTAGAGAAATTAATTGTAGATGGAAGGATTCATCCAGCCCGAATTGAAGAGATGGTTGAAAAGGCTGAAGAAGAGCTAGAAAATCATATCCGTGAGATTGGTGAAGAATTAACATTTGATACCGGTGTCCACGGACTTCATAAAGAGGTTGTAAAATATTTAGGAAGATTAAAGTTTAGAACCAGTTATGGTCAAAATGTTTTACAGCATTCCAAGGAAGTTGCCCACTTATCTGCGATAATGGCCGCTGAATTAGGGGCTGACGTGAATGTTGCCAAAAGAGCCGGTTTACTTCATGATTTAGGTAAAGCTATTGATCATGAAGTTGAAGGACCTCATATTGACATTGGTGTTGATCTGGCCAGGAAATATGGAGAGAGTGAAAAAGTGCTCCATGGTATTGAAGCCCATCACGGAGATGTTGAATTTCATTCAGTAGAAGCTGTTTTAGTAGCAGCAGCTGATGCAATTTCAGCAGCCCGCCCTGGTGCCAGGAAAGAGACATTAGAATCATATATTAAGCGTTTAGAAGAGCTTGAAGATATTGGTAAATCATTTGATGGAGTTAATAATGCCTATGCAATCCAGGCAGGTCGTGAGATAAGAGTTATTGTTGAATCAGATAAGGTTAGTGATTCTCAGGCCAGTAAGATAAGTAGAGATCTTTCTAAAAAGATAGAGGATAATTTAGATTATCCTGGACAAATTAAGGTTGTTGTAATTAGAGAAAGCCGTAACGTTGAATACGCAAAATAATAACTGTAAATATTAAACTCAACTGGGGCTCCCTGTGAGCCCTTTTTTTATTAATGAGGAGATGAAAAATGAAGTTTTTATTAGTTGGAGATATTGTTGGAAGAGCCGGGAGAAGAGCTGTTAGAGAATTGATGCCTGGTGTAGTTAAAGAACATAATATAGATTTAGTTATTGCCAACGGGGAGAATGCTGCTGGTGGATTTGGATTAAATAGAAAAGTTGCAGAAGAGTTATTCGACTATGGGATTGATATTTTAACTATGGGAAATCATACCTGGAAGAATAAAGGGATATTTAAATTTATTGATCAGGAACCTAAGATTGTTAGACCTTTAAATTTTGCTCCTGGAGTACCTGGAAGGGGTTATAGCAGTTTCTTAAAGAATGGCAGGAGAATAACTGTTGTTAATCTAATTGGCCAGATATATATTGGGCCCCATGATTCGCCATTTAGAATAATTAGGGATCAATTAGATACTCTTAAAAGGGAGTCTGATATAATAATTGTAGATTTTCATGCTGAAGCAACTGGCGAAAAAGGAGCAATGGGTTATTATCTTGATGGCAAGGTCGATTGTGTGTATGGAACCCATACTCATGTCCAGACAAATGATGCAAAAATATTGCCTAAGGGTACAGCATTTATATCTGATTTAGGTTTAACTGGAGCAGTTGATTCAGTTCTTGGCATGAAATCAGAACCTATTGTTAAAAAACATTTGACTGGTCTCCATACTAAGTTTGAGGTTGGAACAGGGGCTGTTCAACTAGCTGGTGCAATATATAATCACAAAAAAAATGATATTTTTCCTGTGCGGATAAATGACGAATAAGGAGTTTTTAAGATGGTAGCTGATTTGCATCTTCATACTACAGCATCTGATGGTAGCATTAGCGCTGAAAAGACTATAGAATTTGCTTATAAAAGAGGCCTTGATTATATCTCTATTACAGATCATGATTCAGTAGATGCTTTAGATGAAGCGTTATCATTATCTAATGATAAAGTTGAAGTGATACCTGGAATTGAAATTAATTCAGATTATTTTGATACTGAGGTTCATATACTTGGTTATTTTATTGATCATAAGTCGCCGGTCTTATTAAATTTGTTAGAGAATATAAAAGTAAGTAGAAAAAAACGGGCTGAAAAGATGTTAGAAAAATTAAATGAAATTTTAGATATAAATTTAAATA
>SLSL01000090.1 GCA_007130465.1 Halanaerobiaceae bacterium
AGGCAAAACCCTAATTACTCTGGCCATCTGCAGAATCTATAACCAGCAGGGATTTAAAACTGCTCCATTTAAATCTCAGAATATGGTGGCGGATTCATTTATAACAGGAGTAGGTCATGAAATTGCAATAGCTCAGGCTCTTCAAGCTGAAGCTGCTAGCAGTCGGCCTGATGTTAGCATGAATCCGATATTAATGAAGCCTCAGGGAGATAACAACTCTGAAATATTTATAGAAGGGCGGTCAGCTGGATTAATGACTGCTGAAAAATATTACTCTAAAAAGGATAGATTGCTTAAAGCAATCAATAAAAGCCTGAATAACTTAAAAGAAAATTTTCAGCTGATAGTGTTAGAAGGCGGCGGCAGCCCAGCCGAGGTCAATCTTAAAGATCTGGTTAATATGAAAGCGGCAGAAATAGCTAATGCGCCAGTTATTCTAATAGCTGATATTGAAAGAGGCGGAGTCTTTGGCTCAATAATAGGCACGCTTGAGTTATTGGAAACGTCTGAAAGAGAGCGGGTTAAAGGAATTATTATAAATAAATTCCGAGGGAATCCAGAGCGATTTATAGAAGGCAAGCAGCATATAGAAGATTTAACTGGTCTGCCAGTATTAGGGGTTATGCCTTATCTCGATCATCTGGCTATTCCAGATGAAGATAGCTGTGGTCAGCAGCGGGAAAAGTTAGATTATAAGGATATAAGTTTAAATGAGAGATTAAAAAATTATGATATTCTGGCAACTGAATTTAAAAAGAATATTGATATGGAAAAATTAGAAGTGATAATCTTTAATTAGGAGGCGGCAAACTTGCAAGATAATAACCCTGAAAAAATTGAATCTAAAAGTATGAGGATAATAGAGCGAGAACTCAATCAACTAAAGGGTTCTGAGAGAGAAAAACAGGTTATCAAAAGAGTATTAATAATGGCACAATAGATTGCAATTATTATAGTTCTTTAACAAAACTTATAGCAGATAAATTCAAGGAGTATGATGCTCTGGTTTTTGTCATGGCTTTAAGGATTGTAATCAGACTTACTAAGGATTATCTAGTTGATAAAAGAATTGATCCGGCAATTATAACTATCGATGAGCAGGGTAAAAATGTAATCAGCACAGTCTCAGGCCACCTCGGTGGTGCCAATCAGATTAGCCATGAATTGGCAGAAGAATATTTTGATCTAGATAAGATTTATGAAATTGCTAGTTCTGGAGCGGATATAACTGGCCCTATCCCCCAGAGGAATCATGAGCCAGAGTTTGCAGGTCTAAAAGTTGGAATCGCCTATGATCAGGCCTTTAATTTCTATTATCAATCTGACCTGGATCTTCTGGAAGAACTAGGAGTAGAGTTAATTTATTTTAGTCCACTCAAAGCTGAAGAAGTTCCAGAGGTTGAGTCTTTAAAGGATAATTTATTGTTAAAAAAAGGCCAAAAAGCTAAAGGCCATTTATTCCACTATTCTCAGGTTTCAAAAAAATCAGATGAGATACCACTAAATTATAAACTGGACCAGAACCGGGAAGGTTACAGTTTTTATGATAACCTCCTGGCAAGTTATCTCCACATTAATTTTGCTGCCCAGCCAGAAGTTTTAAAAAGGTTTTTAAAGAAGGCCGAAAATTACAAGTCATCAGTTTATAAGTCTTCAGCACAGAGGTGATTAAAATTAATCCCAGAATAATAATCTTAATAGGAGCAGTAATATTAGATCTACTAATCGGTGATCCCTGGGAGAGGTTCCATCCTATCGTGCTGATTGGTATGTTAATCAGCTGGCTGGAAAGAAGACTGAGATCAGAAGCCAGTTCAATAGAGAGGCAGAAGGTCGCTGGTGCAGTCCTGGTCTTAATAGTTGTAGCAGGGAGCTATTTCCTGACGGCAGGTTTTATTCAGTTAGCATCCAGTTTTGATTACCGATTAGGTTATTTAGTCAGTTTAATAATTTTAACCCATTGTCTGGCCCTTAAAGGGCTTATCAGGGCCGGTCAGGAAGTAAAAGCAGAGTTAGATGCTGACAATCTAAATGGTGCTAGAGCAGCAGTTAATAAAATTGTTGGGAGAGATTGTAGTCAGGTCACTCAAACTGATGTAATTAGAGCTACAGTAGAAAGCCTGGCTGAGAATACTTCAGATGGCATTCTGGCCCCAATTCTGTTTTTCATTATCGGGGGAACACCTCTGGCAGTTGCCTATAAAGCCGTAAATACAATTGATTCTATGCTAGGCTATAAAAACGAGAAATATCTTCATTTTGGCTGGGCCGGGGCAAAGTTTGATGACCTCTGGAATTTTATGCCTTCCAGACTTACAGCATTAACATTCATAATTGGAGCTTTTATATTAAGATTAAATTATCAGGCAGCCTTTAGAATTACATTAAGGGATGCCTCCAAACATCCCAGCCCAAATGCTGGTTATCCAGAGGCTGCAGCAGCTGGGGCTTTAGGACTCAGGTTTGGAGGCACTAATTATTATCATAATCAGGAAAGTTTTAGGGCTTATCTTGGAGATAAAACTAAGGAATTTAGCCCGGTAGATATTGATAAAATCAGCAGGTTGATTTATAGTTCAGTGGTAATCTTTATTATAGCAGGCCTGATAATAATTGTGAGCTAAAGGAGTTGAATCTAAGTTGGAAGAGATAAAAATAAGAGTTCCTGGTAGCTGCGGCGAGTTGGTCCAGGGTAAAATTAATGGCCAGGATTTTTTGATCTCATGTCCGATTGATCTGTATAGCCAGGTTAAAGTAAAACTCAGACCAGAATCCAGAAAAATAAATATAGAAAAAGCCTATCCCAGGACCTTACAGGCAGCAAAAAATATCTTAAATTATTACCAGGCATCTAATTTAGGTCTCGATATTGAAATTGATTCAGAACTCCTTATCGGCAGAGGTATGGCCAGTTCAACAGCAGATCTAGCTGCCGCAGTTTCAGCAATAATGCTCCTTTTAAAAGGAAAAGTAGACTATAATCTACTCAAAAGAATTCTTTTAGAAGTAGAGCCGACTGACAGCACCTTCCTGCCAGGCCTTCATTTACTTGATCACCTAAAGGGGAGCAAGCTTGAATATCTGGGCCGACCTCCAGAACTAGAAATTATGATCTTTAATCAACCTGGAATAATTGAAACAGCCTGGTTTAATCAACAGCATAACTTAAACACTTTGAAACTGGCTAAAGAAGTCGATGTTAAGAGAGCCTTTACTTTTATTAGAGAAGGAATTAAAGCTCAGGATAAAAAGTTAATCGGCTATGGAGCAACTCTTAGCAGCCTGGCCCATCAGCAGGTATTACCTAAGGAAGGTCTGGAAAAGATTCAAGAGATTATAATTAAAACTGAAAATATCTATGGTATGAATATTGCCCATAGCGGCAGCCTCCTTGGCCTTTTAGTAGAACCAGGTTATAATAGTAATTCTATTAAAAAAGAAATAGAAGAGATATCTCAATTTAAGTTTTATAGAAAGGCAAACTTAATCGGAGGCGGAATAGAGAGGATGATTTAAATGCAGGGAAATCATGGCGGAAATATTAACAAAGTGGCCAGAGAATATGGCCATAAACCAGAATCGATCATTGATTTTAGTGCTAATATAAATTTTTTAGGTCCAGCAGAATTTATTAAAGAAGAGATTCAAAATAATATTAGCTGGATTAAAAACTATCCAGAACCTCAGGGTCAGGGTTTAAAAACCCTTATAGCTTCAGAATATGATTTATCCAAAAACCAGATTATACTGGGTAATGGTGCTGTCGAACTGTTATATAAACTTACAGAAGTTTTAAAACCCAAAAGAGTTATGATAGTAGATCCGACCTTCTCAGAATACGAACTAGCCAGCAGGGCCGCCGGAGCTGAGATTCTAAATTTTAAATTAAGCAGCAGAGAAGAATTTAATTTAACCAGGGAAAAATTAAATCAACTAATTAATAGTTTTTCTAATATAGATATGCTTTTTCTTTGCAATCCCAATAACCCAACCGGGAAACTCCTTAGCCAGCAGCAAATAAATGAAATATTATCAGAAGCCGTCAGTGAAAATGTCTTTTTAGTAATAGACGAAGCATTCATAGATTTCCTGCAGAATAAAGAAGATTATACAGCTATCGAACAATTAAATAATAATAACAAACTTTTTATTTTAAGATCATTAACTAAAATCTATGCTATTCCTGGCTTAAGGCTAGGTTTTGCATTGACAAATTCTAATCTAGTTAAAAAAATAGAAGACTCACGAGATCCCTGGTCAATCAATTACTTTGCCCAGCTAGCCTGTAAACAGATCTTTACAGAAATTGCAATAAGAGATCAATATTTAAATGAAACTTTATCTAAGCTGACTAAGGAGAAAGGCTATCTATATCAACATTTAAATAAGATAGATAAGTTTAAAGTCTATCAGCCAGTAGCTAATTATATCTTTATTGACCTTAGTAATGCCAGCTTTAGTTCAACTGAATTAACTGATTGCCTGGCAGAAAAGGCTGTTATGATTAGAAATTGTAATACATATAATGGATTAGACGATAATTATATAAGGGTTGCAGTCAAGTCTAGAGAAGATAACCAGCTATTAATCAAAACGTTAAAGTCATGCATAAGAAATTTGAAATAAAATTAGTTTATGAAATAAAAATAATCTTATTTTATCAGCCCTGACTTTAACTTTAGGTCCAGATTTTTAACTGGACCCCCTCCTTACCCGACGGTTACCAAGTAGTATCTCTTAACAAATTTCACAAAGTATTTATAACAAATTTAGCAATAAAAATATCAGAAATAAACCCACCATAAAATCATAATATAGTGGGATTATAATTTTACCTATATTTAATTTTCAAATGGTTTGATAAAATAAAAGTTACTTTCATCAGACTGCTTTTCATTAAACCTGTAACCATCCAGTTCAATTTCCTTAATTTCATCCAGACTCTCAACCTGGTTTTTTATCAACTCATTGAGCAGTCTGCCTCTATTTTGTTTAACATAATAACCGACTGTCCTAAGGTCACCGTCTTCTTTTTCTTCTTTAAAATAAAAATCAATTATTTTACCCTGGAAATTTTTTTCGACTACTTTGCTATATTCATTCGAGGCCAGATTGATAATTAAATCAGTGTCAGCAAAATAATCTGCCATTACTTCCTGCCAGTATTCATATAGATTAATATCATCTGGTTTAAGTCTCATCTCTAGTCTATAAGGCCAGATCTCTGTATCAGAATGAACTGGCCCATACATTGGAGAGAGGATAACAAGCTTTTCCTGCAGATATGAAAGCTCTGCTTTATTAAAACTCTCCAGCTCAATCTCCTTAAATACAGCACCATTATAACATTCAATCGCAGGAATAGCCTCATCTTCAAAACTATGCTCCTGATAAAGCTCATAAGTCCTATCTAAAAGATTCCCCTGAATATCAAGCTCTTCTTTTAAACCTTCTTTTGGCAGTGATTTTAGATAATCAAATAATTCTTTCGTCATATCTTCTTTTAAAATATTTCTGCCCTTTTCCTCCCGTTTTCTTTGATTATTCTGGGTTTTACTGGGAGATAAAATTATTTTCATATTTATCATTCCTTCCTTTACTAAATTAATTTACAGCTTTAGTTAAAACTCTTATTATATCTTCAAAGTCATTATAACATAAAAACAGCTGGTATTTTGTTAGCTATTCCACCATTTAATCCAGTTTAATCTTATATTAATTGATTATTTTATCTTTTCAGCTTAAAATATAAGCAAAGGAGATGAGATTATGGCGATAAAGGATAAAGTTAATTTTGATAGAGTAGATAAACTGATAAAGTTTTCAATGGGGATGATGGCAGGTAAAGATGGCAGCAAATTGATTAAAAAATATCAGGAAGCAATTGATAATATCACACCATTTGATATGGTTGCCTTGGAAGAAAAACAGATAGAAAAGGGAGTTGAAGTTAAGGCAATCAAAAAGGATATTGAGAAGATCATCAATGTCTTAAAGCCGGCTCTGGATAGTTATGAATGGGAGAAACCAGGAGAAGGCCATCCGATTTATTATTATATGAAAGAGAACCGAAAATTGGAGGAGATATTAGGCAATACAAAAAAGATTATTAAAGCTATAAAGTTTGATGAATTAGACCAGAATGGGTCAACAAAGAAGCTAGCAGAATTTGAGCAAAAGATAAAAGAATTAAGCCAATTTAACTGCCATTATATCCGTAAAGAGAATATTTTATTCCCTTATCTCGAAGCCAGCTGGGATTTTACCAGGCCACTCCAGGTGATGTGGTCGATCCATGATGATATCAGAACTGGCTGGAAAGAGGTTTTAGCCGGAGTCAGAGAGGAGAAAGACCTTACCCCTGAAATAGATAAGAAGCTTGGCAGGCTATTTCTGATGGCCTATCGAATGGCCCATAAAGAAGAACAGATTATCTTTCCCCTGGCCATGGAAGCGCTGACTGAGGCTGACTGGGCAGAGATGCTGCTCCAGGAGCCAGAAGTCGGATATTTTAAAATAACTGGTCCCGGGCAAAAAGAATTGAATGCAGCCCAGCAGTTACTTTCTAAAACAGGGAGCTCCAGAAAAGTTGAAAAGACTAAAGCTGACGGCGATATAAAAGATGCTGTTTTAGAATTTGCTACTGGCAAGCTTTCAAAGGAGCAGTTGGAGCTAATCTTTAATTATCTGCCAGTAGATATAACCTATGTCGATGAAAATGATCAGGTCAGGTTCTTCTCAGATCCACCAGAGAGAATCTTTCCCAGGTCGCCAGCAATAATCGGACGGAAGGTTCATAACTGTCATCCACCTGAAAGTGTTCATATTGTTGAGCAAATAGTTGAAGATTTTAAAGCCGGCAAACGAAATAAAGCCAGATTCTGGTTGACTATAAATGACCGGTTTATTCTGATTGATTACTTTAGCCTCCGAGATGCTGACAATAAATACAGAGGAGTTATTGAGGTTACCCAGGACATTACAGAAATACAAGAACTTGAAGGAGAGAAGAGGCTCCTTGATTAAACTTGCCTGATATTGCAATGACACCAGCTGGCAGATATTATTTTGCTGGCTGGTTTTAATTATGGAAAGGTTAAGGCAGTTTTATCTTTAGTCTAAAAAAGTCTAACAAAGTCGATAAAATTCATTGACTTTTACTTGTCAATATGTTAAATTATATTTAATGATTTAATTTTAAATGACTTTTTAATAGGAGGTGGAGAAAAAAATTTAGCATAAATTTTCTTAAAATTAATAATATTAAATAATCATCAATGTTGAAAGTGAAGAAAAGCCTATAATTAGTAGTTAAATCAAAAATATGGAGGTCATTAATAATGATCAAAAAACTTAGTGTAATCAGCTTTTTATTTATTTTTGTAGCAATCTTTTCCCTTACTGGAATAGGCAGTGCCGAGGATGAAGCAGTGAGTATTGCCATGATATTCCCGAGCACTATTGATGATATGGCCTGGAGTCAGGCAATGTATGAGGGCGTTATGAGCCTTCAGGAAGAGCTTGGAGATGCAAGAATTAGTAATGTATCATATAGTGAAAACCTCTATGATGCAGTCCAGGTCGGTTCTGCTATGAGAGAATATGCCCCTAATTTTGATATTGTAATTGCCCATGGAGCTCAATATCAAAATATTGTTGATGATGTAGCCAGAGATTTCCCAAATACAACCTTCGCCTATGGTACTTCTTATAATGCCATGCATGATAATGTTTATGCCTATGATCCCCATGCAGAAGAAGGTGCCTATCTTGCAGGTATTATTGCCGCCCATGTAACAGAAACCGGTATAGTTGGAGTTATTGGACCTGTTCAGGCTGGTGACGCAATTAAATATAATACTGGATTTATGCAGGGTGTTGAATCAGTTGATCCTGATATAGAGATAAGAGTAGGTTATACAGGTAGTTTTGGCGACACAGTTGCTGCAAGAGAGATGGCAGAGACTCAAATAGATGAGGGGGCCGATGTTCTTACCGGTTCAGCTCAGCAGACAGTTGGATCTATTAGAGCTGCTGCAGAAGCCGGTGTTTACTGGTTATCAACCGATATTGATCAGAGCAGCCTTGCACCAGACACTGTAATTGCATCTCAATCTCTTAATTTCAAAGAGGTAGTAAGATATATGATCGACGCTAGAGCCGATGGAATTTATGGTGGAGAACATCTTCCACTATCATTTGAAAATGGCTTCTTAACTTATGACTTCAATGAGAATTTAGCCCATCTAATCGATGACGAGCTTCAGGCTTTAATTGATCAGACAATTGAACAGATCATTAGTGGAGAAATTACAATAGAAATCAATTAAGTAAATATGATCCTCTCCCTTGATCTAATCGAGGGAGGGGTTTATTGAAATATTCGAGGAGGAGACTTTATGGGTAAAATTCAATCTATGGAAATGGTTGATATAACCAAAACATTTCCAGGAGTTATAGCTAATAAAGATGTAAATCTCAAAGTAGAATCCGGTGAAGTCCTTGCATTACTCGGGGAAAATGGAGCTGGCAAGACAACCCTAATGAATATTCTATATGGACTCTATAAACCTAATGGAGGCAAAGTTTTAATTAATGGCAAAGAAGTAAATATTGATTCTCCTCAGAAAGCTCTGGAGCTTGGAATAGGTATGGTACATCAGCATTTTATGCTTGTCCCATCTTTAACAGTAACCGAGAATGTAGCCTTAGGTATTAAGTTTAAAAGTAAATTCTCAATGAATTTAGATAGGGTTGCTGAGAAGATCAAAAAATTATCTGAGCTACATAATATGAATATAAATCCTAACCTTCTGATTTCAGATTTGAGTGTCGGGGAAAGACAGAAAGTTGAAATAATCAAGGCATTATACCATGAAGCTAACCTGTTGGTGCTTGATGAACCAACAGCTGCCCTGACTCCTCAGGAGACTGATCAATTAATTAAATGGCTTAGATCAGTTATTGGTGAAGGGATGGGCGTTATTTTTATTTCCCATAAACTTAATGAGGTTATGGAGGTAAGCGATAGGGTTGAGGTTTTAAGAAACGGTGAGAATGTTTACTCTACAAAAACTTCAGAGACCAACATCGATGAACTGGCCAGGAATATGGCCGGCCGAGATGTTAAATTACCGACAGCAGAAAGAAAAAGTAAATATGGCGAAGATATTGTAAATTTAAAAGATGTCTGGGCCAAAAATGAACGAGGGATTGATGCTTTAAGAGGAATCAATTTAAATATCAGGAAAGGCGAAATCCTGGGAATAGCAGGTGTATCTGGTAATGGCCAGAAAGAACTGGCTGAGGCAATAGCCGGTCTCCAAAAAATTTATAAAGGCGAAATCAGATTTAAAGGTGAAAATATTGCCAATAAATCTGTGCAGCAGATAATAGATAAAGGTATGGGCTTTGTTCCAGAGGACAGGCTTCATATGGGAACAATCCCTGGCTTTAAAGTAAAGGAGAACATGATTTTAAAAGATTACTTGCGAGATCCATTCAGCAAAATTTTTCTACTTGACAGGACATATATTAATGATTACTGTAAATCAACAGTCGATGAATATGATGTAAGATGTCCAAATATTAATACCCCGACCCACGCTCTTTCTGGAGGTAATATCCAGAAAGTAATACTTTCCAGAGAGTTAAAGAGAAATCCTGATGCTCTGATAGCTTCATATCCTATTCGTGGTGTCGATATAGCTTCAGTCCAATATATTCATGAGAAGTTGCTCGAGGCAAGGGATAATGACATGGCCATTCTTCTGATCACAGAGGAACTTGACGAATTGATTAATTTAAGTGATCGGATTGCAGTAATCTATGAAGGCCAGATCCTTGATATCATCGATGCAAAAGAAGCAGATAAGTCGAGGCTAGGATTATTAATGGCTGGAGTTAAGGAGGGTGTAAGTTGAAAAATAATCTTAAGGAGATCCTATTTAATATAGCAGTCCTACTGGGTTCATTTATTATTGCATTATTTTTAGGAAGTATAATTTTACTAATAGCTGGAGTTAACCCTCTAGTTGCCTATCATGCGATGATCATCAGGCCGGTCAGCAATATTTACGGTCTTTCTGAAGCAGTAGTCAGAGCAATACCTCTGATGATGGTCGGTATCGGTATTTCAATTGCCTTTAGATCAAAAATGATTAATATCGGTGGCGAGGGGCAGATTCAGCTAGGTGCCATTGCAGCCGGTGCTGCAGCTCTGGCATTGCCTGGTCTGCCCAAAGTTATCTTGATACCAGTTGTTATTTTAGCCGGTTTTACTGCCGGTGGAATCTGGGGCGGGATTGCAGGCTGGATGAAAGCTAAGCTATCAGTAAATGAGGTTTTAAGCACAGTTATGTTAAATTATATTGCCTTTCAGATTTATCTTTATCTAATTCGTGGCCCATTAATTGATCCATCTGAGCTGGCCTGGGGCACAGGTGTTCCTCAGACAGCAAGAATGCCTGATTCTTCAATTTTTCAGCGCTTAATTCAGGGGCAGCGGATTCATTCAGGTATTTTCATTGCAATCATAATAGCATTTTTAGTTTATTTTCTTCTATGGCGGACGACCTTCGGTTTTAGATTAAGAGCAGTTGGAGAAGAACCAAAAGCAGCCAATTATGCTGGGGTTAAAGTCGATAAATATCTGGTTCTGGCGATGATACTTTCAGGAGGGCTGGCAGGAATTGCTGGTTCCATAGAGGTTATTGGTGTTCACCATCGGGTTTTAGAAGGGCTTTCAGCCAATTATGGCTTTAGTGGCATAGTTGTTGCCCTATTTGGAAGACTTCATCCTCTCGGTGTAATCCCTGCGTCATTCTTTTTTGGACTTTTACTTATTGGAGCCGAGATGATGCAGCGAGCAGTTGATATTCCATCTGCTTTAGTAATCAGTATTCAGGGACTTGTAATCCTGGCAGTAGTCTCCAGTAACCTGATCCTTGAAAACCCAAAATATAGAAAGAAATTTCTTAGTTTCTTTGTACAGAAATTATAAATCAAAAATCTAATTCTGGAGGTATAAGCTATGGCAGTTTCAGCCTATTTACAATTAGCTATAAGAATATTAACTGTTGCAGTTGCAGTCTCAGCTCCATATATATTTGCTGCTATCGGCGAGATGTTCTCTCAAAAATCAGGAGTTTTAAACCTTGGAGTCGAGGGAATAATGATGTTAGGAGCATTTGTTGCATTTTATTTTGCCTGGGCCCATGAAAATATATTATTAGGTATTATACTTGCTATTTTTGTTGGCGGTTTGATGGGACTTCTAATGGCCTTTGTAAGTGTCACTCTGAAGGCCAAACAGGGAATCAGTGGCATAGGTCTCTTTATGTTTGGCTGGGGAGTTGCTGGTACTCTTTTTAGATTATTTGTTGGTGGAGTCCAGAGCATCTCAGGTCTTCAAGATCTTAATGTCTCCGGCCTGACTGACCTGCCCTATATAGGTCGAATTCTATTCTCGCATAATATATTAGTTTATCTAGCTTTTTTATTGGTCCCGGTCTCCTGGTATGTTCTTTACAAAACCCCCTGGGGACTAAAGGTTAGAGCAGTCGGTTCTACTCCAAGAGCAGCAGATACCATGGGAATAAATGTTACAAAAATTAGATATCAATGTGTAATTTTAGGCAGTATGCTGGCCGGACTGGCAGGGGCATATCTTTCAGTTGCTCAGGCAAATATGTTTGCCAGTGATTTAGTTGCTGGTAGAGGATTTATTGCAATTGCACTGGTCTATTTCGGCAGATGGAAACCATTTGGGATCCTAAAAGGTGCCATGTTATTCAGTGTAGCTAATGGATTTCAGCGCTGGTTTCAGATATCAGGAATAGCCTTTCCCTATGAAGTAACTGTTGTATTTCCCTATGTTCTAATAATTGTGGTTCTGGCTTTATCCCATAAGAAATTTGCTGAACCAACAGCACTTACAGTTCCCTATGACCGTGAATTCAAAGGGTAATAATTAATTTCTTGCTGAATATATGATATTGGAGGAGTGGATTAGATCGATGAGTATGAAAGGCCACAAATATTATTTGCAGAGATGTATTGAACTAGCTAGATCTGCTGTCAATAATGGCAATATGCCCTTTGGAGCAATTCTGGTTAGCAGTAATGGCAAAATATTATTAGAGCAGGAAAATATAGAAATTACGGAATCTAACTGTACTGGCCATGCTGAGACCCAGTTAATGGTTAATGCATCAAAACAGTATGAAAAAGATTTTCTCTGGAACTGTACACTCTATACAACAGTTGAACCCTGTGCTATGTGTTCCGGGGCAATATATTGGGGTAATGTTGGTAGAGTAGTTTTCGGTCTCTCAGAAAAAGATTTACTGGAGATAACTGGCGATGATGAGCAGAATCCGACATTGGATTTACCCTGTCGAGAGGTCTTTGGCCAGGGACAAAAAAATATAGAGATTATTGGGCCTATTGCAAATATGAAAAGAAAAATTTCAGAGATATATGAAGAGTTTTTTAATTAGTTAAGTCATCCTAATATATCTAAATAATGTTAAGTTTATCACATTCTCCCTGTTGAGATTGCAGGATTTTGGCTTTATCCAGGGTTTTTAATTTGTATATTATTTATTGTATTAACTATATTAAACTTATCAGATTTATTGTTGCCTGTCAGTCTGGTACCCGTTCAGTTATTGCTGTTAAATTACTTCAGGATATGGGTTATAATCCAATTAATCTGGCTGGAGGATTCAATGCCTGGGAAACCTTTGAATTTGAAGTAGAAATGCCGTAATAAATTTAAAACAATATAAAAATTACTTAAGGGTCTGAGTTAAACTCAGACTCTTTTTTATGTTTTTTCATTATAGTAATTTAATATATTGATATTATAAAGATTAAAGAGTATAATTATTAGAGCAAGAAGTTAAATTATAGAAATAATGGAGGCGAGAAAATGAAAGCAACTAAACTGCTTATAGGATTAGTGCTTATTCCCATATTATTTGGTTTAATGACGCATACATTTTCCTATAGTATTGTAAATGCAGTTAGTCAGTCCGATTTAAATAGTTATGTTAATCAGACTGCTGCTAATTTCACAGGTGAATTAGTCGACTTTAGAATTTCTAGAGACGGATCTGTTGATATAATCAATGATAGTGAAATCTTAATTTATACCTATCTTGTAATGGAATTGGATACCGATGGTTCTGAGCTTAGAGAGGTTGAATCTGAAATAACTGTTAGATTAAAAAGAATTGGACCGGATTGGAATATTGATAACTGGGAATTAGGCCACAGAGATAGAGATGAAGATGATAGAAGTTCAGAGAATCAAAATAGGCAGGAAGTTGATCGACTACTCAATGATATTTTTACTGCAATTTTATTTGATCATACCAGTAATCTTTATGACTATTTAGATTCTGATTTTGAATATGAGGGCCCTGCACTGGATGGAGAAAGAAGAGAAGTAGATCTTAATAGGAGAGAATTCATAAGTGTTTTGGATGAAATTTTTGCTGAAGGAAGATATTTTTCTACCCTTAGACTTGAAGATAGAAATTATGATATAGATGATGATGAGGTTGAAATAGAAGGAACTTTAATTATGGTCGGTAAAAATCCAGATGGATCTAGATTTATTAATCTCAGGTATTATGCTGAGTTTGAATTTGAAAAAAGAAATGGTGTCTGGTATTTAGAAGAGTGGGAAGAAGATTAAATTAATATGATTATAAAGGAGAAAGCTTGCGCTCATATGGAGGTGAGAAGTGATAATATTAAATAATATGTTATTAAAAAATAATGAGTATTTGCCTAAAGGCTTACTAGTGGCCATTGGAGGAAGAGAGGATAAAGAGGATGATCTGGAGATTTTATCTACTCTGGTTTCTCTTGTTAATACCGATGTTCCTAAGATTGAGGTTATTACGACAGCTACAAACTTTCCTCAAGAAACAGGAGAAGAATATATTGCTGCTTTCTCTCAGGAGGAAGAAATATCTGTAGGTATTCTTAATATTGATAGCAGGGAAACTGCTTCCAGGCCTGAATTTCTTGATAGGATTAAAACAGCCGATATAATCTTTTTTACCGGTGGAGACCAATTGCGGATAACCAGTATTCTAGCCGGATCGCCGATTATTAACGAGATAAAGCGAAGATATCTGGAAGAACACTGTATTATAGCCGGTACCAGTGCTGGAGCTGCAGCGATGTCCAGAACCATGATCTATGGGGGAGTGAGCAGTGAAGCTCATCAAAAGGGTGCTGTCAATCTTGGAGATGGGCTCGGTTTGATAGATAATATAGTTATCGACACTCATTTTGTTGAGAGAGGTAGATTTAGCAGGTTGATGCAGGTTTTAAGCATTAACCCAACAAATTTAGGAATAGGTTTAGGGGAAGATACCGGAATTATTATTGAAAAAGGCCATATTATTAAGGCTTTTGGAACTGGCCTGGTTGTGATTTTTGATGGCCAGGATTTAAAATATTCAAATGTGGCTGATATTAGATATGATGAAGCAATTGGAATAGAAAATTTAATTGTTCATACAATTGTTAATGGATATGGTTATGACTTAAGAACAAGAAAATACCTAAGGCCAGGAGATTTAATATAACCCTGGGCTGGAAATGAGGAATTAAAATGAGAATATTAGAGATAAGGGCCTTAAGAGGCCCTAACTTATATAGTCTCTGGCCGGTTATTTTTATGAAACTGGATATCGGTAGTCTGGAAGAGTTACCTACAGACGAGGTGCCTGGCTTTAAAACCAGACTGGAAGATATGATGCCTTCTCTATATGAGCATACCTGTTCTCCAGGCAGGCCAGGCGGTTTTTTTGAACGGATTGAACGGGGGACCTGGGCCGGCCATGTAGTTGAACATGTTGCTATTGAACTTCAGTCTTTAGCTGATAATGATGTCTCCTTTGGAAAAACTTTTAGCACAGAAGAAGAAACTGTTTATAATGTCGTATTCAGTTATATCGATGAAAATGTCGGATTGCAGGCTGGCCATTTTGCTATTGAAATTGTAGAAAAGTTATTTCAGGGGGAAACTTTTGAGATTGAGCCTCTAGTCTATAAGCTAAAGCAGATTAGAGATGAGAGCCTGCTTGGTCCTTCAACTGAGTCTATTGTCATTGAGGCCAGAAAGCGGGGAATACCTCATATTAGGTTGAAT
>SLSL01000142.1 GCA_007130465.1 Halanaerobiaceae bacterium
AAAAGATTTATATCAAATCCAGAATTACTCCAGGTCTGCTCCGGGATTGCTCCGGGATTGCTCCGGGTCTCATCTTAACTTAACAAAGAATAACTATATTAAAAAGATAATTACTAAGCAAATTTAATATAAATAATCTGTTATGTAAAAATATATTTTATTAACTACAATATATTAAAATCTGCCCATCAAAAGATGGGCAGATAATATTTTAAAACTTACTTAAGTTCTACAGTTGCACCAGCTTCTTCTAATTTTTCTTTCATTTCTTCAGCTTCTTCTTTGCCAATAGCTTCTTTTACATTACCTGGTGCTTCATCAACAACAGCTTTAGCATCTTTTAAGCCAAGTCCAGTTAATTCTCTAACAGCTTTAATTACATTAATCTTCTTAGCTCCAATATCTGCTAGGAATACATCAAACTCAGTCTGCTCTTCTTCAGCTTCGCCACCACCGGCTCCGCCACCTGCAACTGCTACTGGAGCTGCTGCGCTAACACCAAACTTCTCTTCTAATTCCTCAACTAATTCTGCTAATTCCAACACTGACATATTTTCAATTGCTTCAATAAGTTCTTCTTTATTCATTTTAATTTCCTCCTTATTATTGTGCTTCCTTTTGTTCTCTTATTTGATTTAATATTCTTGCCAATCCAGAAATATTTCCATCCAATACTCTTACCAATCCTGTTATAGGTGACTTCATATTTGCTAATAACTGAGACAACAATGTATCTCTATCAGGAATTTCAGCGAGAGCCTTAACTCTCTCAGCATTCATAATCTTCTTACCTAAGACTCCTGCTTTAATTTCTAATACATCATGATCTTTTGCAAAATCAACTAATACTTTTGCCGGTGAAACAGCGTCTTCCATTCCAAATGCAATCGCAGTTGGACCTGTAAAGAACTCTTTCATATCTTCCATATCAGACTCATCAGCAGCAATTGAAGCTAAAGTATTTTTTACTACTTTAAATTCAACACCCTGATCTCTAAGTTGACTTCTAAGCTCAGTCATTTCAGCCACGTCGAGCCCAAGATAATCAGCAATCACCATAGACTTTGCCTGATTAATTTTATCTTTAATTTCAGCTACAGCCTCTTTTTTCTCAGGCTTTACCATATCTGCACCCCCTTTAATATATTCTTTTAATTATTTTCAGAACCAAAAAAACCTCCTGAAAAAGACACCAGGAGGCATAAAATAGGCATTAAACCCTATTTAAATAACTTACCTCGGCAGGATATTAAGCCAATTAAGCCCCTGCTGTCTTCGGTTGAAAATTTTTATTTATAAAATTATAAAAGACTCATTATCTACCAATCAGTGTCATAACTGAAGTAGGTTCAATTCTTACACCTGGTCCCATAGTACTTGAGACCGTTACAGACCTTAGATATCTTCCTTTAGCTGCTGCAGGTCTCTCTCTAACCAGAGTATCTAAAAGAGTCTTAAAGTTTTCAATAAGTTCTTCATCTTCAAATGAAGCCTTACCAAATGGCACATGGATAACACCATTCTTATCTACTCTATACTCTAATTTTCCTGCTTTAAATTCTTTGATAGATTGTTCTAAGTCAAAAGTAACAGTACCAGCTTTTGGATTAGGCATTAAACCTTTTGGCCCTAAAATTCGACCAAGCTTTCCAACTACACTCATCATATCAGGTGTAGCAATTGCTAGATCAAAATCTAACCAGCCATCTTCAATCTTTTCTGCCAGATCCTCAGAACCTACAAAATCAGCACCGGCCTCTTCTGCTTCTCTTGCCTTTTCACCTTTTGCAAAGACAAGGAGCGTAACATCTTTACCAGTTCCATTAGGTAAAACTACAGTACCTCTAACATTCTGATCAGCATGTTTAGGGTTTACTCCTAAATTAGTGGCCACTTCTAAAGTTTCATCGAAATTCGCAGAAGCTAAATCTTTAGCAATACTTATTGCTTCTTTAGCTTCATATTTCTTCTCTCTCTCAAACTTTTCAACTGCTTCTAAATAACGCTTACTTCTATTACCCATTATTTTTCCTCCTCTAAGTGGTTATAACGGATTAAATTCTATCCTCCCACAGAATAAAAACTATTACTTCTTAACTGTGACTCCCATGCTTCTTGCTGTACCAGCAATCATACTTATTGCAGAATCAATATCAGATGCATTTAAATCTTCCATCTTAGTCTCGGCAATCTTTTTTAATTGTTCTCTACTGATACTACCAACTTTATTAACATCTGGTTCACCTGATCCAGATTCAAGTCCAATAGCTTCTTTAATCAAAACTGCTGCAGGTGGAGTCTTTGTAATAAAGTCAAAACTCCGATCAGCATATACAGTAATCTCTACTGGGATTAAAGTTCCTTGATTATCAGAAGTTTTTGCATTAAACGACTTACAAAATTCCATTATATTTACTCCATGTTGACCTAAAGCAGGTCCAACTGGTGGCGCAGGATTAGCCTGACCTCCAGGAATCTGTAACTTAATTTTACCAATAACTTTTTTAGCCATTGTCTTACCTCCTTTCTAAATCATAAAACTATTCTTTTTCAAACTGAGAAAGCTCAAGTTCCATTGGTGTCTCTCTTCCAAATATATCTACAAGAACTTTTGCCTTTCTTTGTTCAGGATAGACCTCATCGACTATCCCTGTATTATCTTTAAAGGGTCCCTCAGTAATAATAACCTGATCCCCAGGATCTATATCAATCTTTAATTCCGGTTTCTTCATACCCATATTGCCTAATATATTTTCTATTTCTTCCGGTTGCAGCGGCAATGGTTTAGTTCCACTGCTAACAAATCCTGTTACACCTGGAGTATTTCTAACAACATACCAGGATTCATCATTCATATCCATCTGAATTAAAACATACCCAGGAAAAATTTTCTTTTTAACAACCTTGTCTTCTCCCTTTTTCCGTTCCAATCTCTCTTCAGTAGGCACAATAATCTTAAAAATTCTATCTTCCATTCCTGTGCTGGCAATTCTTTTTTCTAAATTTGCCTTAACTTTCTGCTCATGGCCAGAATAAGTATGAATAACATACCAATTTTTATTTTCATCTTTAATTTCATCAGATAATGACATAATCAGGGACTAACTAACAGCCCCACACCTCCTCAAGATTTTGAAACTTAAATTTTATAAGAAAAAAGGAGTTAAAACACCAGACAATATTACATCAACCACTCCAACAAAAGCAATTAAAACTGTTACAGTTATTAAAACAACAACTGTATTAGATGATAATTCTTGTTTGTTAGGCCAGTTAGTCTTCTTCATCTCATTTTTAACCTGCTTAAAAAATTTAGTAATTTTACTTAAAATTCCAGGGTTATCATTGGCCATCAAAAACTCACCTCTCTCCTCTATATCTAAGATAGATTATTATTTAGTCTCTTTATGAACAGTATGTTTCTTATCATGCGGACAGTATTTTTTGATTTCTAATCTATCTTTAGTATTCTTTTTATTTTTAGTAGTAGAATAATTTCTGTTCTTACATTCAGTACATTCTAAAGTAATTATCTCCCTCATTGCTGCCACCTCCTTGTATAAACTTCTTATAATACAACAATAGGAGAAGTTTATTCCCTAACCTTAATCAATTTATCATATTTATTTGCAAATGTCAAAGAATTTAAAGAAAACATGTGCATAATTTATGCACATGTTTCCTAAAAAAGCATTTAGCTTTTAAAGTAACTTACTCAACAATATCTGTTACAACACCAGCACCAACAGTATGGCCACCTTCACGGATAGCAAATCTTAATCCTTCTTCCATTGCTATCGGAGTAATCAGTTCGCCTTCCATCTCAATATTATCTCCTGGCATTACCATCTCTACTCCTTCTGGTAATCTAATATTTCCTGTTACATCTGTTGTCCGGAAGAAAAACTGTGGTCTATATCCATCAAAAAATGGTGTATGTCTTCCACCTTCATCTTTTGATAATACATAAACCTCTGCTTTAAATCTTGTATGAGGTGTTATACTTCCTGGCTCAGCTAACACCTGACCTCTTTCAATCTCATCTCTTTTTACTCCTCTTAATAATGCTCCAATATTATCTCCTGCTACTGCCTCATCAAGTAACTTACGGAACATCTCTACTCCTGTTACTACTGTTTCTGTTGTCTCTTTTATACCTATAATCTCTACTTCATCTCCAGGATGCAATGTCCCTCTCTCTACACGTCCGGTCGCTACTGTTCCTCTACCGGTTATGCTAAAGACATCTTCTATAGGCATTATAAACGCCTTATCTTTATCTCTTTCTGGCTCCGGGATATAAGTATCAACATGTTCCATTAATTCTATGATCTTCTTACCCCATTCACCTTCAGGATCGCTACTCTCCATTGCTTTAAGTGCTGAACCTACTACCACAGGTATATCGTCTCCTGGAAAATCATATTCATTTAAAAGATCTCTTACTTCCATCTCTACTAATTCAATTAACTCTTCGTCTTCTACCATGTCTGCTTTGTTTAAAAATACTACAATGCTTGGTACACCAACCTGACGGGCTAATAGAATATGCTCTCTTGTCTGAGGCATTGGACCGTCTGCTGCTGATACTACTAAAATAGCTCCGTCCATCTGTGCTGCTCCTGTAATCATATTCTTTACATAATCAGCATGTCCTGGACAATCAACATGGGCATAATGCCTGTTTTCTGTCTCATACTCAACATGGGATGTTGCTATTGTTATCCCACGCTCTTTCTCTTCTGGAGCATTATCTATTGAATCAAATGCTCTAACCTCTGCACCACCATAATTTGCCAGTACAGATGTGATTGCTGCTGTTAATGTTGTCTTCCCATGATCAACATGTCCTATCGTTCCTATGTTAATATGGGGCTTCGTCCTCTCAAACTTTTCCTTTGCCATTCTTTCTCATCCTCCCTTTAATTAATCTCCAATAATTTCTTTAGCAATATTTTTCGGTGTTTTTTCATAATGTGAAAACTGCATAGTATAAGTTGCTCTTCCCTGAGTCTTAGAGCGAAGGTCAGTAGCATAACCAAACATTTCGGCTAGTGGAACCGAAGCTTTAATTACCTGTGCAGTATTTCTTGGCTCCATACCTTCAATCTGGCCTCTACGACCATTAAGATCTCCCATAACATCTCCCATATATTCCTCAGGAGTGACAACTTCAACTTCCATAACAGGTTCCAAAATTATTGGTGAAGCTTTCTGACTTGCTTCTCTAAAACCAATTGAACCTGCAATTTTAAATGCCATTTCTGATGAATCAACGTCATGATAACTACCATCTTTTAAAGTCACCTTAACATCAACAACTGGATATCCAGCAATAATGCCATTTTCCATTGCTTCTTTTATACCATCTTCTACAGAAGATATATAATCTCTGGGAATTGCTCCACCTACAATCTTATCTTCAAATTCAAAGCCTCCGCCTTCTGGCATCGGTTCAAGATCAATTACAACATGACCATATTGACCGCGTCCACCACTCTGGCGAATAAATTTACCATGAACATCTTCAACTTTCTTAGAAATAGTTTCTCTATAAGAAACTCTTGGTTTACCAATGTTGGCATCAACTTTGAACTCTCTTAATAATCTATCTATAATAACTTCTAAATGGAGTTCTCCCATACCTTTTATTAAAGTCTGTCCAGTCTCTTCATCAGTTTTTACCTGAAAAGTAGGATCCTCTTCTGCAAGCTTCTGAAGAGCTTCTCCTAATTTATCCTGGTCAGCCTGACTTTTAGGCTCTATTGCAACTGAAATAACTGGTTCTGGAAATTCCATCGACTCCAACACAATCGGATTATCTTCATCACAAAGGGTATCCCCTGTACTTGTATTCTTCAAACCTACAGCAGCTGCTAGATCACCAGAATATACCATATCTCTTTCTTCACGGCGATTCGCATGCATCTGAAGTATTCGACCTATTCTTTCTTTCTTGCCTGTAGATGAGTTATATATATATGATCCGGCTTCTAACTTGCCTGAGTAGGCTCTAAAGAAAGCTAATTTACCCACATAAGGGTCAGACATAATCTTAAAGGCAAGCGCTGAAAACGGTGCCTCATCATCTGCTTCTCTTGTATCTTTTTCTTCAGTATTAGGATTAATTCCCTGTACTGGAGGAACATCAACTGGAGAAGGCATGTAATCAATAACTGAATCTAATAAAAGCTGTACACCTTTATTTTTAAAGGCCGAGCCACACAAAACCGGAATAACTGAAACATTTAAAACTGCTTTTCTTAAAGTTTTATTTATTTCTTCATCCGGAATTTCTTCGCCTTCTAGATACATCATCATTAATTCATCATTTTCATCAGATAATGACTCTAATAACTGTTCCCTTTTCTCTTCAGCTAATTCTTTATATTCATCAGGTATCTCCTGACGACTATATTCAATTCCTAGCTCATCTTCATAAAAAATACTTTCCATTGTAACTAAATCTATGACCCCTTTAAATTCATCTTCGGAGCCCATAGGTATTTGAATAGGAACTGCATTAGCGCCTAATCTTTCTCTCATCATTTCGACAACTCTAAAGAAATCAGCACCCATTCTATCCATTTTATTTACAAAAGCAATTCTAGGAACATGATATTTATCTGCCTGTCTCCAGACTGTTTCAGACTGGGGCTCAACGCCACCAACTGAACAAAATAAAGCAATTGCTCCATCTAAAACTCTTAAAGATCTTTCAACCTCTACAGTAAAGTCAACATGTCCGGGCGTATCTATAATGTTTATTCTATGATTTTTCCACTGACAAGTTGTAGCGGCAGAAGTAATTGTTATTCCTCTCTCCTGCTCCTGCTCCATCCAATCCATAACTGAAGCACCATCATGGGTCTCGCCCATTTTATGAACTCTACCTGTATAATATAACATTCTTTCTGTTGTTGTTGTTTTACCAGCATCTATATGTGCCATTATCCCAATGTTTCTCGTTTTTTCCAACGGAAATTGTCGGGCCATTATACTCCCTCCTTACAAAAACTTTCAGGCGCAACTTTGTTTACCACCTGTAGTGAGCAAAAGCCCGGTTAGCTTCTGCCATACGATGTACTTCTTCTTTTTTTCTTACTGCTCCACCTGTATTATTATATGCATCCATTAATTCTCCTGCGACTCTTTCTACAATTGTCCGTTCTCCACGTTTTCTTGTTGACTGAACAAACCAACGTAAAGCCAAACTCAATTTTCTATTTTCATCAACTTCAACTGGAACCTGATAATTAGAACCACCTACTCTTCTTGATCTAACTTCAAGAACAGGCATAATATTATCTATCGCTTCTTTTACGATCTCTAATGGTTCTTCGCCAGTTTCTTCAGAAACAATATCCAAAGCTTCATAAACAACTCTTTCAGCTAAACTTTTCTTGCCATCTAGCATAATTTTATTGATAATTCTATTTATTATTACATCATTATATACTGGATCTGGCTTAACAGTTCTTCTTTCAGCTCGATTTTTTCTCATATTCAACCCCCCTTTGCATAATAATTTAAAACCTTTCACTCATTTATATATTAATTAGGCTTTTTTACACCATATTTTGATCTGCCCTGTTTTCTATCTTCTACACCTGCTGTATCTAATGTTCCTCTAACAATATGATATCTAACACCCGGTAAATCTTTAACTCTTCCACCCCTTACTAAAACAACGGAGTGCTCCTGTAAGTTATGACCAATTCCAGGAATATAAGCTGTAACTTCTTTACCATTAGTCAATCTAACCCGGGCAATCTTACGTAAAGCAGAGTTAGGTTTCTTTGGTGTTGCAGTATAAACTCTGGTACAGACACCCCTTTTCTGTGGGCAACCTTCTAATGCAGGGGCTGATTTTTTCTTGCTAACACTCTCTCGTCCTTTACGTATAAGCTGGTTAATTGTTGGCATTCAGCTCCACCTCCTTCCCAGGTTTTAATAATACAGCAGAAGCAGCGGTTTATATATACCGCCTACTCCACTGTAACTAATTTTTTTACATAAATATATCTAAGCCTTAACAACAAGGATTATTCGCACACACTAAAATATTTTAACATCTTAGAAGATGGTTGTCAACTATTATACCCAGATTAATTTTCATAATCTGAACTGTCTTCAGTAAAACCAGTCAAAGGCTGGTCATTATCATCTAAGATCTCTATATTCCTATAATACTTCATGCCGGTACCTGCTGGAATTAACTGACCAATAATTACATTTTCTTTGAGACCAATCAAAGGGTCAACCTTTCCTTCTAATGAAGCCTCAGTTAATACCCGAGTAGTTTCCTGGAATGATGCAGCAGATAAGAAACTATCTGTAGCCAAAGAAGCTTTAGTAATTCCAAGTAAAGAATGTTGGGCTTTTGCAGGTTCTAATCCTTTCTCTATCGCTTTATCATTAGCCTCTTTAAATTTAAATCTATTAACCATGCTTCCTGGTAATAACTCTGTATCTCCAGAGGAAATCACTTTTACTTTCTTCAGCATCTGCCTGATAATAACTTCAATATGCTTATCATTAATCTCTACACCCTGAGAACGGTATACATTCTGAACTTCTTCTAACAGATATTGCTGAGCCCTTCTTTCTCCCTTTATCTTTAAAATAATATTAGGGTCAACAGGTCCATCAGTTAATTTATCACCAGCAGTTACATGGTCCCCTTCATTAATTTTTAATTTAGAGCCATAAGGAATCTGATAAGTTTTTTTCTTACCTTCTTTATTTTCAACTACAACTTTTGTTGAGTTCTTGTTTTCTATCACTTTTGTCTTACCAGTCTTTTCAGTTATTATGGCTTGACCTTTAGGTGAACGGCCTTCAAATAACTCTTCAACTCTTGGAAGACCCTGAGTTATATCATCGCCAGCAACACCACCAGTATGGAAAGTACGCATTGTCAGCTGAGTACCTGGTTCACCAATTGACTGAGCAGCAATTATTCCTATTGCTTCACCAACTTCCACTATATTACCATCTGTTAAGTTTCTGCCATAACATTTCTGACAAACTCCATGTTTTGTCTCACATGTTAGAACAGTTCTAATCTTAACTTCTGTAATACCGGCCTTAGTAATCTCCTTCATCAACTTCTTGTTTATATACTGATTTTTATTAACAATAATCTCATCAGTATCAGGGTTCTTAACATCTTCAGCTGCAATCCTACCAATACACCTTTCAGCTAAAGTCTCTATAGCTGTTTCATCATTGCCACCTATAGCAGAAACTTCTATACCTTTTTCAGTGCCACAATCCTCTTCACGAACTATTACATCCTGAGATACATCAACCAATCTTCTAGTTAAATACCCTGAGTCTGCAGTTCTTAATGCAGTATCAGCAAGACCCTTTCTAGCACCGTGAGAAGACAAGAAATACTCTAATACATCAAGCCCTTCTCTAAAGCAAGATCTTATCGGTATATCAATAATTCTACCAGAAGGATCAGCCATCAAACCTCTCATGCCAGCAAGCTGAGATATCTGTGAAGTGCTACCTCTTGCACCTGAAATAGCCATCATATAAATATTGTTCTCTTCAGTTAAATGATCCAGTAATTCACCAGTTACATCATCTTTTGCTTTTTCCCAAATGTTAACAACCTTCTGGTACCTTTCATCCTCAGTAATAGCGCCGCGGCGATAATGATCTTCAATCTGATAAACTTTATTTTCCGCCTTTTCAATTATCTCCGTTTTAGCCTCAGGAACAGCAGCATCTTGAACTGCTATTGAAATACCTGATATAGTGGAATAATAAAATCCTAGTTCCTTAATCTTATCAAGTATATTAGCAGTTACATCATTACCATACTCTTCATGCATATCAGCTATAACTTCTTCAACTTCATTTTTGCCCAGTCTTTCATTCACAAAATCCATATCATCTGGTAAAGCTTCATTAAAAATAATTCTGCCGACTGTAGTAGTAATGATTTCGTCATTATACCGAACTCTTATTTTTGTCTGTAATTTAATCTTATCATTTTCATGAGCTCTAATAACTTCATTGGCTGTTGCAAAAGCTTTTCCTTCCCCTTTCAGACCCTCTTTCATGGTTGTTAAATAGAAAATACCTAATACCATATCCTGAGTTGGAATAGTTATTGGGCTACCATCTGAAGGAGTCAAAATGTTAGTAGTTGATAACATTAATAACCTGGCTTCAGCCTGTGCTTCAGCAGAAAGTGGAAGGTGGACTGCCATCTGGTCACCATCAAAGTCAGCATTATATGCAGGGCATACCAGTGGATGAAGTTTTATAGCTTTACCTTCTACTAATACTGGCTCAAAAGCCTGAATACCAAGTCTGTGTAAAGTCGGAGCTCTATTTAATAAAACTGGATGATCTTCTATAACATCCTCTAGAACTCCCCAGACTTCATCATGTACATCTTCAACCATTTTTTTTGCATTTTTAATATTATGAGCTAAACCATGTTCAACTAATTCCTTCATAACGAATGGCTTAAATAATTCTAATGCCATCTTTTTAGGTAATCCACATTGATGCATTTTTAATTCAGGCCCAACTACAATTACAGACCTACCTGAATAATCAACTCTTTTACCAAGTAGATTCTGTCTAAAACGCCCCTGTTTTCCTTTAAGCATATCACTTAAAGATTTGAGTGGGCGATTACCAGCTCCAGTAACCGGCCTACCTCTTCTTCCGTTATCAATTAATGCATCAACTGCCTCCTGAAGCATCCTTTTCTCATTTCTTATTATGATTTCAGGAGCACCTAATTCAAGTAATCGTTTCAATCTATTATTTCTATTAATAACTCTTCTATATAAATCATTTAAATCTGAAGTAGCAAACCTGCCACCATCAAGTTGAACCATCGGTCTTAAATCAGGAGGAATAACAGGTATCGCTTCCATTACTAACCAGCCAGGGTCCATTCCTGAATCCTGCAAACCACTCATTACTTCAAGTCTTCTTACAGCTCTTTTTCTCCTCTGACCGGAATTTTCTTTAATTTCTTTTTTAAGTTCCTGAACTTCCTTATCAACATCTATCTGACTTAATATCTCCCTAACTGCCTGAGCTCCCATGTCAGCATCAAAGCCTTTACCAAACTTACTCCTGGCTTCTCTATATTCTGACTCAGATAATAACTGTTTATAACTTAAGTTAGTATCTTTAGGATCAGTAACTATATAAGAAACAAAATAGATAACTTTTTCTAAAGCTCTTGGTGACATATCAGTTATTAAGCCTAAACGACTCGGAATCCCTTTAAAGAACCAGATATGTGTGCATGGAGCTGCAAGTTCAATATGACCCATTCTTTCTCTTCTAACCTTAGCTCTTGTAACTTCAACACCACATCTATCACAAACGACCCCTTTATAACGAGCCCGCTTATATTTTCCGCAATGACACTCAAAGTCTTTAGTTGGTCCAAAGATCTTCTCACAGAACAGACCATCTTTCTCAGGTTTTAAAGTTCTGTAATTAATAGTCTCGGGTTTGGTAACCTCTCCTCTAGACCAATCTCTAATTTCCTTTGTAGAAGCAATCCCAATTTTCATCGAATCAAAATTATTGACGTTAAGCAAGGGCCTCTCCCCTTTCTTGACCAGAATAATTACTCATCGTCATGTTTTTCTCTTTCCTCTTTATCTGCAAGTTCATCATCAAGTCCTAAATGTTTACTAGTCTCACTTAATTCTTTATCTTCAGCAATCTTTAATTCCTCTTCATTTTCAGTAAAGATCTTTGCATTAAGTCCTAAACTCTGCATCTCTTTAATCAAAACCTTAAATGATTCTGGAATTCCTGGTTCAGGTATGCTATCACCTTTAACAATAGACTCATAGGTTTTTACACGGCCAACTACATCATCAGATTTAACAGTCAGCATCTCCTGTAAGGTATAGGCTGCTCCATAAGCTTCTAGAGCCCAGACCTCCATCTCACCAAATCTCTGACCACCAAATTGGGCTTTACCACCCAATGGCTGCTGAGTAACCAATGAATAAGGTCCAGTCGATCTAGCATGGATCTTATCATCAACTAAATGGTGAAGTTTTAAGATATACATGTAACCTACTGTAACTCTATTATCAAAGGGTTCACCTGTTCTCCCATCATAAAGAACGGTTTTACCATCTTTCTTAAACCCAGCTTTTTCAAGCATATCCTCTACTTCTATCTCAGTAGCACCATCAAATACAGGTGTTTCTGTATAGAGGCCTAAAGCTTTTGCCGCCATGCCTAAGTGAGTCTCTAAAACCTGTCCAATATTCATTCTTGATGGAACACCAAGTGGGTTTAAAACTATCTCAACAGGCTCGCCGGAAGGTAGAAATGGCATATCTTCTTCAGGTAAGATCCTGGAAATAACACCTTTATTACCATGACGGCCTGCCATCTTATCGCCAACATCAATTTTCCGTTTAGCAGCTACATAAACTCTAACTAATTTATTAACTCCTGGCTTAAGCTCGTCCCCTGCTTCTCTGGAGAAGACTTTAACATCAACAACAATTCCTTTTTCTCCATGAGGAACTTTTAAGGAAGTATCTCTAACTTCTCTAGCCTTTTCACCAAAAATAGCTCTTAATAATCTTTCTTCAGCTGAAAGTTCAGTCTCACCCTTCGGAGTAACTTTACCTACTAAAATATCACCTTCTTTAACTTCAGCGCCAACTCTTATAATACCTCTTTCATCAAGATCTTTAAGAGCATCGTCGCCTACATTAGGAATATCTCTAGTAATCTCTTCAGGGCCAAGTTTTGTATCTCTAGATTCAGCCTCATGTTCTTCAATATGGATAGAAGTAAAGGCATCCTCTTTTACAAGCTTTTCACTAATCAAAATTGCATCCTCATAATTATATCCTTCCCATGGCATAAACGCAATTAATGAATTTCTGCCTAAAGCTAATTCACCCTGATCTACTGAAGGACCATCTGCAATAATTTGCCCTTCTTCAACCCGGTCTCCTCTAGAAACAATAGGCTTCTGATTCATACAACTTCCCTGGTTAGATCTTTCAAATTTCATTAATTTATAAGAACTAGTAGTCCCATCATCATTTTTTATAATGATTTTACTACCTGTAACCCTTGTTACTTCACCTGATTTTTCAGCTAATTCGACAGCTCCACAATCTTTAGCTGCTTTATGCTCAATACCAGTCGCAACAACTGGAGCATCCGTTTTCATCAAGGGAACAGCCTGTCTCTGCATATTAGCTCCCATTAATGCTCGGTTAGCATCATCATTTTCTAAGAAAGGAATTAAAGCCGCAGATACACCAACAAGCTGTTTTGGAGAGACATCCATATAATCTACCTTTTCAGGGGAAATCTCAACAATATCTCCTCTTCTCCTGGATACAACTAAATCATTCTTAAATTCTCCATTATCCTTTAAAGGAGCATTAGCCTGAGCAACCGTAACCTTATCTTCTTCGTCTGCAGTCAGATAATCTATCTGATCAATAACCTTACCTTCCTCAACTTTCCGATAAGGTGTCATTAAGAATCCAAATTCATTAGTCTTTGAATATGTCCCCATAGATCCTATCAGGCCAATATTAGGCCCCTCAGGAGTCTCTATTGGACAAATCCTGCCATAATGGGAATGGTGAACATCACGAACATCAAAACCAGCCCGCTCTCTACTTAATCCACCAGGCCCTAGTGCACTAATTCTTCTCTTATGAGTTAATTCAGATAATGGATTAGTCTGATCCATAAACTGTGACAACTGGCTGCTGCCAAAGAATTCCTGGACAGAAGCAACAACAGGTCTAGTATTAATTAGAGCCTGAGGAGTAACTACATCTATATCTTGAATAGTCATCCTTTCTCTAACAACTCGTTCCATTCTAGAGAGACCAATCCTAAACTGGTTTTGAAGCAATTCCCCTACAGTCTTTAATCGCCTATTTCCTAAATGATCAATATCATCTATATAAGCATCAGGATCATTATCTATTAATTTAACTATATATTTGGCTGTTTCAATTATATCTTTTTCATCAAGTTGTCTCATTTTAGGATCAATATCAAGCTCTAATTTCTTATTAATTTTATATCTACCGACAAAAGCCAGATCATACCTCTTTGGATCAAAAAACATTGAGTTAATCAAGTTGCTAGCACTTTCAACTGTTGGCGGTTCTCCTGGGCGTAATTTTTTATATAATTCAATCAGAGCCTCTTCTTTACTTTCAGTACTATCTCTTTCTAAAGTATCATGAATAACTTCATGATCTCCTAAAAGGTCAATCAATTCCGAATCAGTAGAATAACCGAGGGCTCTAAATAATACAGTAGATGGCATCTTTCTTGCTCGATCAACCCTGACAGAGATTATTCTCTTTTTATCATATTCAAACTCTATCCAGGCTCCTCTATTAGGTATAATACTACCATTGATCAGTCTTCTACCATCTTTTACTCTTTCATCATCAAAATATACACCAGAAGACCTTACCAGCTGATTAACAACAACTCTTTCTGCTCCATTAATAATAAAAGTAGCTTTATCTGTCATTAATGGGAAATCTCCCATAAATACTTCCTGTTCCTTAACTTCGCCTGTCTCCTTATTAATTAAGCGAACCTTTACCTGTAAAGGCGCAGAATAAGTATCATCTCTATCCCTGCATTCCTGAACCGTATACTTAGGATCCTCTAAACGATAATCCACAAACTCCAATACAAGGTTCTCTGAAAAATCTTCAATTGGAGAGATTTCAGAAAAAACCTGCTCCAAACCTTCCTCTAAAAACCACTGGTAAGAGTTTAACTGTGTGTAAATTAAATCTGGCAATTCCTTTGCATTGCCTATCTTCGAAAAACTATGTTTATTTCTCGGTAACGCCATTTTCGCACCCCCGGATTTTAATTTAAGTCTAATGTCTAAGATATCTGAAAATATATTTTAGATAGCAAAAAGAATGTAATTATAAAGAGTTGACATATCATCCTTATCATCACATTCAAAAATTATAATTATTCAATATTATACGATATATATATAAAGTTATCGACAATTAATAATATTATCATAGTCCATTCAAAAAGTCAAGAGATTTCAAATTTAGTTTCTGTCAAGCTTTTGTGGGAACTTCTCTTGGCCTCACTATTTTTAAAAATATATACCCTTAAATATTGTTTTTAAAT
>SLSL01000001.1 GCA_007130465.1 Halanaerobiaceae bacterium
AAACTTTTCTTCAGTAAAACCGGCTTCAAGGATTGCTAGATCGTCCCCGGCTTCTACTAGATGTAAATTATAGCCTGCTGCACAGGACAAGATAGAAGTCACCCCTGGTACAGTTTCAACTTCAAGTAATTGTTCTCTATCTTTTAATATTTCTTTAATATAAATAAATGTACTGTAAAGACAGGGAGCACCTAGAGTAATGAATGCACAATTATAGCCTTCTAGCAGTTTATCTTCTATTTTTGAGGCAATCTGCTGACGGCTCTCGTTTAATTTATTTTTATCCTTTGACATTGTAAAACTTAATTCAATTAATCTATCCTGATAATCAACTTTATCTTTTATGATCTTTAAGGCATTTGAATCTTTATCTCTTGCCTTTGGAGCAAAAATATAATCAACGTTATTTAAAATATTAACTGCTTTAAATGTTAATAAATCTGGATCACCTGGTCCAACTCCTATACCATATAATTTACCTGACAAATCATTCACCTCTCCTATTCTGATATTTAATAATGAATACCGGCCTCAAAGGTGCAAACATCTGATAAGAACCTTTTGTTTCTAACCTATTAACAGCCAGACTTATAATATCTATATTCAAATCATTTTTGTTGAAATATTGACTGGCTTCAGTTAAAGTGTTAAGAGTAACTGCTGTCATTACCAGGATGCCTCCTGGTTTTAACTTTTTTAATGATAAATCCAGTATCTCTATTAATTTTCCTCCACTGCCGCCAACAAAAATTCTATCTGCTTTTTTTAAGTTTTTAAGTTTTCCCGGGGCTTGGCCTGGAATGACTTCAACATTATTAAGATCAAATTTAGTTATATTTTCCTTTAATACTTCTACTGCACCAGAAGACCTTTCTAAGGCATATACCTGGCCCTTATCTGATGCCAGAGCTGCTTCAACTGTAATACTACCTGTTCCTGCCCCGATATCAAAAATGATATCCTCAGGCCCAGGCTGAAGCTTGGCCATTATAACAGATCTAATTTCAAATTTAGTCATAGGTGTATCATTTCTAATGAATTCTTCGTCTGGAATACCTGGCAGATTATATTTCCAAGTCTTCATCATAAATCACCATCACATTTAAATCTGAATAGTTTTGGGCTGCAATTTCTTTAAGACTGCCTTTTGTTATATTCTCGCTGGAATAAGAAAGGTCTTCACAGACAGCTGCTTTTTTATTTTTTATCTGATTTTCTATTAGTATTCTGGCTATCTGATCTGGAGATGAATTCTGGTCGGTCAAAAATACTATTTTAGGCTCATCTTTAACCAGATTTATAAAATCATCACTGATAGGATGGCCATGGAGGCTAACTATCTCAAGATCGTCCCATCTCATCTGTAACCTGGCAGCTGCAAGTTGAAGAGAACTTATACCTGGAATAACCTCAAATATATCTTTGTTGAACTCTCTCTTTAAATAATTCATAAGGCTAAATAACCCTGGGTCGCCTGAGACCAGTACTGCTATTTTTTTGCTCTGATAGTTTCTAGCGATAAATTCTTTGATTTTTTGAAGCTGAGCAGTAATCTCCATAGTTTCTTTATTTAAATCTGAAAACAGAGATAGGGCCCGCTTGCTTCCAATTAATACATCTGCCTCTTTTATTTTTTCTTCAGTAATTTTTAAAAGATAATCTTTACTACCTGGACCAATTCCTAAAATATTTACTTTAGCCAATATCTAATTCATCCTTTCTCAGCCCTTCTGAGCAGCCTATAAACCCTGCCTCAAAGGTGTAGATCATTGTATCAACTGATATATTCTTCTCCAGTCTGGTCTTGATTTTGTCTCTGATTTTATCAGCCAGCTGATTAAATATTTCGCTATTACCAGTAGCAATCATGTCTGCAGCTATTTCTTCAGCAGTATTAGCCTGCATTATCCTGTCAATAATCCCCTGACTGGCTCCATTTAGTGCTGCCTGGGCAGCTATAATTTCTCGCCTTCCGTCTGCTACTTTACTATGAGTATTAAAGATGCCACCAGCTATTTTAATTATCTTGCCGATATGGCCTATAATTAAAATTTGTTTCAACTCCAGGTCATTAGCTTCATCAAGGATATAGCCAACAAAATTGCTCATTCTGATGATTTCATCTTCCTGGTAACCCAGTTCAAAGGCTTTATTTTTGCCATGATTGCCAAAGACAAATACTAATTCTTCTCTGCCAGACTCAGCTGCCTGCTTAAGTTTTAGAGCTAAAGATTCTTTATAGGCCGATTGAGACATCGGTTCAACGATACCAGTAGTTCCGATTATAGAGATACCACCTTCAATACCAAGATCTGGATTGAAGGTTTTTGCGGCTGCCTTCTCCCCTTCTGGAACTATAATCTCTACTTCCAGGCCACGGCCAGATTTTAAATAATCTTTAACTGCCTTTTTTATCATCTTCCTGGGAACCGGGTTTATTGCTGGCTGGCCAACATCTACTGCCAGTCCAGGCTTAGTTACTGTTCCTACTCCTTTTCCAGCTTGAATAATAATTTTATTCTGCTCAATCTCTTTTATTTTAGCAATAATCTCAAGCCCATCAGTTATATCTTTATCATCACCTCCATCTTTTTTAACAGAAGCTAATGCAGATTTATCATTAAGGCTATAATTCAAAATGTCTAATTCTACATCTATACCTGCTGGAGTTGGGATGATAATAGTCCTGTCTTTCTCATTTTTAAAGAGTAATTTAGCTGCTGCTTTTGCTGCTCCTGCTGCTGCAGTCCCAGTAGTATAGCCCAGTCTATATTCTTTGCCAGCTTTTTTTATATATTTGTTAAAAGCCATATTTATCACCTACATGTAAAGGATAGAGTTGATTATTGATGCTGCTACAGCACTCCCTCCCTTTCTTCCCTGCAATGAAATATGAGGAATATCTGACGCAATTAATTTGTCCTTTGATTCTGCAGCCCCAACAAAGCCGACTGGTGTTCCGACGATAAAATCAATCTGTATATTTTCTTCTTGGTTTAATCTGATTAATTCAAAAAGAGCAGTTGGAGCATTACCGATTGCAAAGACTTTTTTACCTGGTTCTTTAACTGCCTTTCTCATTGACATTATTGACCTGGTAAGACCTGTCTTTTTAGCCTCTTCTCGAATTTGTTGATCTGCAATATAGCATTTTAACTGACCACCATATTCTTTTAATTTGTTAGTATTAATGCCAGCTTTAAGCATATTTACATCAGTAATAATATCGGCACCTGATTCAATTAATGATCTTAGCTGGTTAATGCCATCTGGTGAGAGCTTTACTTTATCTACCAGGTTAAGATCTGCTGTTGCATGAATAACTCTTTTGATGACCTGTTTTTCTCTTTCGGACCCTTTTAGCTGATTTAGTTCTTTTTCTATTATTTTCATACTCTTTGATTCAATTTTTTCTGGGTTATTATCCTGCATACTTACCACCTCTTTAAATTCATTTATATAAGAAATAAATTTTATTATAATAAAAAATACCCAACCCGAAGGTTGAGTATAAAGAGTAAATAGCCACATTTAGATATAGTTCAGCCTATAAAAAGACCTGATTTGCCTATAATAATGCAAAAAGAGTGCTATAAAGCTGGCTATTTATCTACTCTACCTGCTTTCGAGGTCTCTGTAGATAAATACTACCAGGCAGGTCTCCTGACTTACAGGATTAATGATTATTCCAACCTTCCCTGCTATAATAAGCAAGTGGTCATTATGAAATAATCTCCTGATTACAGTGGCGGGCCCGTTCAGGTTTTACACCTGATTCCCTATTCTCCTCTGGCCGTAACCAGAGGCACCTGATAATATAATATTTTGTTTTCTAATTTAATTATTCAAGATAAAAATTAAAATTCCTTTTTTATTTCTTAAATCTTTTTTATTACAGGCTTAGCAAGAAATTTTTGCTAAAAGAAAATTTCCTCAATGTTTTTAATTATAAAGGTGGCATAGATATTGATTATAGCTGCTTCAGTTTTTTCAGATAATCTTTCATAGGATTCAGTTTCAGTTAATTCTGGGTTTTTCTCTGCATAGTCTAAGGCCATCATACCATCTCTATCCTGCATGGTTGGATCTGCACCAAAATCCAATAGGGTATGAATAATTTCTTCTGAATTATTGAACAATG
>SLSL01000095.1 GCA_007130465.1 Halanaerobiaceae bacterium
AAAGGAGAAGATAAGGCCGCAAACGGTGATAAAGAAAATGCTTTAAACGAATATTTGCCGGCTTTAGATCTTTATAAAGGTGACTATTTAAATATCAGAACAAATAAACACTGGGTAATACCTTCAAGAATCCAATATAAGCAAATTTATCTTGATTCATTAAATAGAACTTCTCATATATTAGAAGAATTCAAGGAGTATAATAAGATTGAAACTCTTTGTCGGGATGCTATTCAACATGAGCCATTTGAAGAACTTCCACATTACCTATTGATAGCATCTTTAATTAATCAGGGTTATAAAATGGAAGCTAAATATCATTATGAACTTGTAAAATCACTATTTGCAGATCAGGTCTTAGAACCATTCCCAGAACTTAATATTAAAATTAATGGTAATTCAGGAAAGTCCATTAGCACTAATGATCAGCTTAATGACTATAAAGCAGTTAGTAATATATATGAGATAGATAGTATTAAAGAAAAACTAACTCTATCTGGCAAAATATTAGATAAGAAATTTATTCCTGCTGATATCTGTTGTGATTTTGCTGATTATTTAGTTAAAAATCAGCAAAGGTATAATGGTAGTCTTTATATGGCCTCTATTGCACTTGATCTTTCTCAGAGTGATATTGATGAAAATAAAAAAGATTATTATATAGATAAACTAAAAAATGCAATTTTGAAAAGCCTTAGAAGCAGTGATGTAATCTGTAAGTGGACAGATCAGCAGTTTGTAGTTTTTTTCCCATCAATTCAGGAAGATACAGTTAGAGAGATACTTGGAAGACTTAAAAATTATTATTATATACAAAGGGAAACTACTGGAACAGCTTTAAATACTAATTATAGAAAACTTTAATGATTGTTGATATTTAAATGAATATAGCAAATCAATTGGCCTCCTCTTTAGGAGGCCTTTTTCGTGTGACTGAGATATGACTGAGAAATGATTGAAATAAAAGTATCGTGTGACTGAGATATGACTAGTGGTTCTTTTTTTTATTGTATAATTAGATTAAATTAAAATGTAATATATAAGGAGGGTGTTGAGGTGAATAAACTTCCAGAAGATAAAAAGTTAGAACAACAACCAACATATTTTCTCATAAAAATAAATTTCAGGCAGTCAGCCTCAATCCAGGGAGAAATAGAATGGTTGAATAAGGATAGAAGGCAGGTTCTTTCTTTTAGGAGCTTTTTAGAGTTAGTCACATTAATTAGCGATGCCCTTGAAACGATTGGTTATCCAGATGCAGAATATAGTTTTAGACGTTGGAGAGAAGAAGATAAAGAATTAAAATAAACTGGAGGCTATAAAATAAAGCATTATTTATTATTAATTACTATTTTGCAAACAACTCTTCTAGTCTTTAGTAATTCAACAGTGATATATTCAGTAGCATTGGAAAACAGAAAATAAATAGTTAATGGTTTAGCCAAAAAGGATATGAATAATTTAGTTATAAATATTAGCTCAATTTTATCACCAGGTTAAAAAGATATATTGAAACTGGTTAGTTCAGATAAGTTAATTCGGTGAGAGATTGATAAAACCAGGAATAATTAAAAAAGGAATAGGGATTTCGATTATGGAAATCAATATTATGAAAGAATAAAATGGATTTTAAATAGTAAAACCCCTGAAAAATAAATCAGGGGTTTTTAGGTACCATCTATATTATTAGGGGGTAATAATATACTTAGTTTTGATTGTATTCTTTTAGAGTAAAGTCAAAGTCATATGGGTTATTATTTAGATTAATAGTGCCAGTGGAGCTATAATAGTCTCCATTTTCTATAGTGTTATTACTTCTGACATCGAGCCAGGTGATAACTTCATATTCACCAGCAGGAACATCCTCAATTTTGAATTGATTGTCAGTGATTGAAACAGTGGTTTGGGCTACAGAATCAAATCGACTGCCATTTCTGGTTCCAACCATAACATTAACTTGAAGAGCTTCATTTGTTGCCCAGTAAGAATTTACTAGGCCATGGCCATATTCTTCATTAAAACCTTCATCGCTCATATCTATAGCTGTATCTCTTAATATATCTCTAACTCTGGAATGAGGTATTCTATCAGCTATCATTAATCCAGCCAGACCAGCTACCTGAGGGGCGGCCATTGAAGTACCTGATTTGTATTGTAAAGAACTGTTAGGTATTGTGCTGATAATCTGTGACCCGGGAGCTACAACATCAATCTCAGGGCCATAACTGGAATAATGAGCCAACCTTATTTCGTTGGACCTTAATTCAAGTGCACCAACTGCTATAACTTCATCATATTTGGCAGGATAACTAACGCCTCTTGTTCCTGAATTACCTGCTGCAGCTACAATGAGTACCCCTTCATTATGGGCTTTCTTTACAGCATCATGAATAGTACTATTATAACTTGGACTTCCTAAAGACATATTAATTACATCAACAGGTTTTATAGGTCTATTTTGCATTAAACCTGCTGAATATAAGATGCCTCTTGCTACATCCCAGGAAGAACCAGAACCATCATCGCCCATAACTTTAACAGGTAACATTTCTACATCCCACATAACTCCAGCAACGCCTCTTGCATTATTTCCAACGGCACCGACTATTCCAGCAACATGAGTTCCATGACTATGGTAATCCATTGCATCGTCATTATTGTTAACAGCATTATAACTTTCAGTGACATTTAGATTATCCAAGAGATCAGGATGTGTATGATCAATACCGGTATCGAGAATAGCGATTCTTACTCTACTGCTGCCAGTATTATCTCTCCAGGTCTGAGGCAATCTCATAACTGGATTGCCCCATTGTCTATCGTAATAAGTATCGTTTGGATTTCTGTAGTCTAAAATTTCTAACTGACTATTCTCAGATATTGAAAGAACTTCAGGGTCGTTACTGAAGAGATTTACTTCCTCTGATGTTATATTCTCCTGAGGCAATTTTACAAGCATAGCATTTAATTCTGGCATAAAATCAATAGGCTCGTAGCCATGCTTTTTAACTTTCTCATTAGCTTCAGATTCAGATAAGCCAGTTCTAAATCTAATAATTAATTCGTTTTTTTCGTTTTTTGTTAGAATATCAGCCTGCCAAACTTCTTCATTTTCAGAACTTACTGAACTGCCTGTAACGATTGATTCTGGTAAATTATGCTGAAAATCAAAAGTACCAGTAATAGTTATATCGCCATCTTCAGGCTCCTCAGGCTCCTCTGTATCTTCGTCATCGTCGTCATTCTGGTCATCGTCATCTTCTTCATCCTCATCATCTCCGTTATCGGCTTCTTGTCCGTCTCCTATTATAGTAACAAATAACTCAGCAGGATTTCCGACATCAAAATGTATAGTATACTTAAGAACATGACTGACTTTAGGGTTGTTGCTCATAATTTCGTCAGCAGTAATAACTAAAGAATTTGTTTCTTCATTTAAGATATAGTCGTTATTAATATCAACGTCATAGTAGTCATCGTCAATTTCTGATTCAATATAATCAACTTCACTTGCTTTATTCCAAGTAATTATTGTTTCAATATCTTTCTGGTCATCAATATTAAAATCAAATTTTGATGGATTAATCTCAGCATCTTCTTCAATTTCATTTTCCACAATATTTATAGTCAGTAATGAATCGCTGCCTTGATCAAAGCTAATAAATATCTCTACTTTATCTCCTTTTTCGTAATTAAGGAAGTATTGTTTGTCAATTATTAAAGTACTGTTTGCCTTATTAAAAGTTGTTAAATTACTATCAAGAAGATTTTTTGTATCAAAGCCATCATCACTTAAAATTCTGTATAAACCTTCGACGTTATTAGAGCCGTTCCATTCAATACTGGTATTAATATTTTCAGGATTAGCTGGATTAAACTCTCTAATATTAGGTTGTAATTTTGCACTATTTACTTGAATAATATTTATTTTAGCAGGAAGTGCGTTTTTAGTAACATCAATATTTTGAGAAAAATCTTCATAACCGGCTTTACTTATAGTTAATGTTTGGCTTCCGCTTTTTATATTATTAAATCTTGCGACTCCACTTTCATCAGTATTAGTTGTTTTACCTGCCAGGCTTACTGCAGTATCTGCAAGTTTAAAATAATTCAAATCTTCTTCAAAATTAGCTCC
>SLSL01000109.1 GCA_007130465.1 Halanaerobiaceae bacterium
CTAATAGTTAAATCATATAAATCTGGAGTTTCTGCTGTCCAGAGATCAGGATTTTCAACCTCTTTATTAATACTAATATCTTGAACAGCTTGAGATTTTAAATCATCTAATTTTAGTGTTTCAGAGAAAATATGATCAGCTTTTATTAATTCAAACTGAACTTTATAGTTCTTCAATTTTTTATCTAGGTTATTTTTTATTTCTGTAGATATATTTAACTTGCTATCAGAATAGTTATTTATCAATTTAGTCTCTATTTTAAAATCATTAATATTTACTTTAGGCTGGCTGTATATATAAACATCTCTAAAAATGCCACTTAACCACCACATATCCTGATCTTCTAGATAGCTACCATCAGACCATTGAAAAACCTGAACAGCAATAATATTTTTTCCACCATAATTTAGATAATCTGAAATATTAAATTTTGCTGGTAATCTGCTGCCCTGGCTGTAACCACAATATTCTCCGTTGATCCAGAAATTAAAAGCAGAATCTACTCCTTCAAAAGTTATAATTTGCTCCTCACCTTTTATAGTTTCTGGTAAATAGAATTTATTTCTATATAATCCTGCCGGGTTTGGTTTAGGTGGATAGGGAGGATCAACAGGAAAAGGATATTGTATATTGGTATAATGAGGATTGCCATAACCCTCTAGTTGCCAGTGTGAAGGTATATTTATTTTTTCCCAGGCATCTTTTAAGGCTGGAACAAAATCTAATTTATGAAAATCTCCATTATAAATATTTATATCTTCAATATATTTAAAATCCCATAGTCCATTAAGGGATTTAAAATATCTCTGGTTTTCATTTAAGAAATTAATTTTTCTTGCTTTTGGCTTTTCTCTATTTCTAGCTATAACTTTAGGGTTTTCCCAATCTTTCATTTTTATCACCTCAATTATAATCTGGTAACCAATCTCCATGCGCTTCTATTAAATCATCACAGAGAGAAATTATTTCATCTATAGAGAGTTCAGCTGAAGTATGTGGATCCAATAATGCTGCCTGATAAATATACTCCTTCTTATTTGTTAGAGCTGCCTTTTCAGTCAATAAGTGAACATTAATATTAGTCCTATTAAGTGCTGCAAGCTGTTCCGGTAATTTACCTACTTTAACAGGATTTATACCATTTCTATTAACCAGACAGGGAACTTCTACTATAGCTTCATCAGGAAGGTTATCTATCAAGCCATCATTAAGAACATTCCCCCCTATTTGAAACGGATTATCTGTTTCCATTGCCTCAATTATAAAGGATCCATACTCATTACTTCTAGTCTCATGTTTGAGATCTTGATTATCAAGGAGATTATCCCTTATATCTTCCCATTCTTTTATCTGTTCTTCACATCTTCTAGGATATTCGTCTAGAGGTATATTAAATTTTTCAATTAATTCTGGATAACTGGATTTAATGAAATATGGTAAATATTCAGCGCTATGTTCACTGGATTCAGTTAAATAATAGCCAAACCTTTTCATAATTTCGTATCTTACCATATCATCATGGGGCTTATCTCTATTAAAAGCTCTTTTTTTAACTTCAGGATAAATATTTCTGCCATCTTTTTCTAACTTTAAAAGCCAGGCCTGATGATTAATACCTGCTATCAAGCTCGTAATATTATCTTTGTTGATATCAAGGGGATCCAGGAGTTCTCCTACACAGGCCTGGACACTATGACATAAACCAACTGTATTAATATTAGTTTCTTTAATAATAGCACCTGTTAATGAAGGTACTGGATTAGTATAATTTAAAAACCAGGCATCTGGACAAACTTCTTCCATATCTCTAGCAAAATCTAATAATACTGGTATTGTTCTTAGTGCTCTAAAAATACCTCCAATTCCAATAGTATCTCCTATAGTTTGTCTTAGACCATATTTTTTAGGAATTTCAAAGTCAATAACTGTTGCTGGTTTATAGCCACCAACTTGAATAGCATTTATTACATAATCAGAATCCTTTAAAGCATTCTTTCTATTTTTATATGAAACTATATTTACAGGGTGATAATTATTTTTATTAATATTATCAAGAATCATCTTTGATTCTTCTAATCTTTTATGATCTATATCAAATAAAGCTAGTTCTGAACCTTTAACCGCCGGGGTTAGTATACAATCTCCTAAAATATTTTTTGCAAAAATTGTACTGCCAGCCCCAATAAAAGTTATTTTCGCCATCTAAAACACCTCATATTTTTATTTGAGTGCTACCCTCAGAAGATTCAAGGATATATAATTCTGGTTCTATTCCTGTCTCAATTTTATAATTTATAGATATTTCTTTTTCAAATTCCTTAAGATTACTTTCTTTGACAAGGTTTATTGTGCTTCCACCAAAGCCTGCACCTGTCATTCTTGATCCATATACTCCATCTAAATTACTTGCAATATCAACTAATAAATCTAATTCTTTAGAGCTAACTTCGTATAAATTCTTTAAACTATTATGAGATTCTAATAAGTTTTTACCAACCTCTTTTAAGTTATTATTTTTTAAAGCATCCCGGGTTTTACAGACTCTTTGATTCTCAAAAATTACATGTTCTGCTCTGTTTCTAATTGTTTCTGATAGACCATTTTTATGTCTCTGATAATCAGCAATGGAAACATCCCTTAACTTACTTACTGGTTTATCTAATTTGCTATTAAAATATTTTACCGCTTTATTACATTCTGAAATTCGATCATTATAGGCAGAATTAACAAGGCTATGTTTCTTTTTTGTATCTGTAATGACAATTTTAAGTTGTTTGAAATCTAATTTAATTAAGCTATAATCAAGGGTTCTACAGTCTAAAAATAGCCCATTATCTTTTTCTCCTAAAGCTGAGATAAACTGATCCATTATTCCACAGCTTACACCTACAAATTCATTTTCTGCTTGCTGTGAGATTAGAGCCAACTCCTGCTTAGTAAAATTAAGATTATACATGGAATTAAAGGCTTCTGCAACTGCTAATTCTAAAGCGGCTGAAGAACTTAAACCTGCTCCAGAGGGTATATTCCCGGCAATATATATATCCAATCCTTTGATGTCATGATTGGCACCTTTTACAACCTTTGCTTGAAGAAATTTAACAACTCCCTGAATATAATTAATCCACTCACTATCCTCATTATAAACAGTTTCATTTAAATTAAAACTTTCTTTTTCATTAAAATCTAAAGAATAAACCTCAACAATATTGTCGGTTCGATATTTAGCAGCAACAGCTATATTTCTATTAATAGCTATAGGAAGTACATAACCATCATTATAATCAGTATGACCACCTATTAAATTAATTCTGCCTGGTGCTTTAAAATACTTAAATTTATTTTTATTCTTTCCAAGATGTCTAATAAGTCTATGAATTGGATTATTCTCCATAAGAACCTCCTATTCAATCCCAACCTTAGCTAAAAACCTTTTGAATCCATTTTCTTCTGCTTTATTTAATTTATATACTCCAGCATCTTCTAGGACATTTTTGAATTTACTTCCAACTTCTTTTTTTAAAATTTTATTAGCTTTATGCTCACTCAAATTATTCCCATATTTAGATAATAAGCTTTCCAGCCAATTTTGATGATTCTCTATTTTCTCCGGTATTTCTTCTGGCTGATAAGCTCTTTCTCCTGATAAATATTTATTGATTAGATTTAATTCACTTTTTAACCTGCCTGGTAAAATAGCCAGACCCATTACTTCTATTAAACCTATATTTTCTTTTTTGATATGATGAAGATCTTTATGGGGATGAAAGATACCATCAGGATATTTATCAGATTTCCGATTATTTCTCAAAACTATATCTAATTCATATTCATTCTTATTATTTAATCTAGCAATTGGGGTTATTGTATTATGTTCAATCTTTTGACCATTTTTTTCAGTGGAAGCAATGATATTATTATCTGGATCGCTATATTGCCTCCATCTATTAAGTATCTCCCCTGCAAGCTCAATAATTTGCTCGACCTTTTTTGAGCTAAGTCTGATTACAGTTGATGGCCAGTTTAATCTTGAAATATCAATACCCCTGTAATTTTTATGACTGTAAGTCTCAAGATTTTTAGCTCTATCCATAGGAAAAG
>SLSL01000176.1 GCA_007130465.1 Halanaerobiaceae bacterium
ACGTATCATTATATAATATAATTGTCTTTTTTTAAATGTTTATAGCCCTCTTTTCAAATAAAAGAGGGCTATTTTATCAAAACACTTAAAATATAGTCTTTTCAGTATCTTTATCAAATACATGCATCTTACTTCTGTCAACACCAACCTCGATAGTATCTCCAACTTGAGCAGTACTTTCAGCATCTACTCGACCAATAAAGCTATGGTCATTATGAGCTAAATATAAGTAGATCTCTGAACCCATTGGCTCAACAACTTCAACTTCAGCATAAATAGTATTTTCTTCAATTATCTCAATATCAGATTTAATAGATGCATCATGTAAATCTTCCGGCCTAATCCCAAAGACAACTTCTTTACCGACATAATCTTTGATTTCAGGGGTCTTTTCAACTATATCTTCAGTAATCTTAATTTTAAAGGATTCTGCCCCATCTAAATACAAATCAGATCCTTCCTGTTTTAAATCACAATTTAAGAAATTCATTGCAGGACTTCCAATAAACCCGGCAACAAACATATTTACAGGCTCATTATATAATGATAATGGATCGTCTACCTGCTGAATAAATCCATCTTTTAATACAACAATTCTATCTCCCATAGTCATTGCCTCAGTCTGATCATGGGTTACATAAATAACTGTGGTCTGAAGTTCATCATGTAATTTAGATAGCTCAGCTCTCATCTGTACTCTTAACTTTGCATCAAGGTTAGAGAGAGGCTCATCCATTAAGAATACTTTTGGCTCACGGACTATCGCCCTTCCTAGTGCCACTCTCTGTCTCTGACCACCAGAAAGCTGTTTAGGCTTCCTCTCTAATAAATTCTCAATACCAAGAATTTCAGCAGCTTCTTGCACTCTCTGTTTTATCTCTTCTTTTGGAAATTTACGAAGTTTTAAACCAAAAGCCATATTATCATATACATTCATATGTGGGTAAAGAGCATAATTCTGGAAGACCATAGCAATATCTCTATCTTTTGGTGGAACATCATTTACAACTTTATCACCAATTTCAATCTCACCACTAGTAATTTCTTCTAATCCTGCTACCATTCTAAGTGTAGTTGATTTACCACAACCAGAAGGACCTACCAGAACTAAAAACTCCTTGTCTCTAATTTCTAAATTAGCATCATTTACAGCCACCACATCATCGAATTGTTTTGTCACATTTTTCAAAGTTACATTCGCCATTAATTAAATTCCTCCTTATAAATATTTATTTAGTTGAATCACTTTCTACTAATTCAGGTTCATATATTCTTACCTCTCCAGAAATAGATTCTGATTGAATTCCATTTATTAAGTTCAATACTGCATTTTTTGCCATTTCAATTATAGGTTCCTTAATAATTGTTAATCTGGGGTTAGATATTTTAGAAATTATATCCTCGCCACATCCAATCACTTCAAAGTCTTCTGGTAGCAACCAGCCACCAGTCTTAATAGATTCAATCAAACCAATTGCTGCAATGTTTGATGTAATAAAAATACCTGCTGGTATATCTATCTTATTAACAAGTTCAAAAAATGACTTATACCCTTCTTCCCTGGTTTTTATACCAGTTAATATCTCAGGTTTAATATCGTGTTCATTACATTTTTCAATAAAACCTTTTAGTCTTTCCTGTTCGATATAATCATTTTCTTCCCCGATCATAATTACTGGTGCTATTTTTACTTTTTTCTTAAATAACTTTTCTGCAGCAATAACTCCACTCTTATTGTGGTCTATCAAATGAGATGTCAAAACAACTTCTTCAAGTAATTTATCAATTAATACAATTTTTCCCCCTTTATCAAGTCCTAATTGTATCAACCTACCTGTTGTTGGAGTTTCTCCTAAAACTATTATCCCATCAATTTGATCTTCTGATAACATCTTTAAATAATTTTCGGTCTTATTTAAATCATTCTTTGTATTACAGATCAACATTTGATAATCCTGTTTTTCAAGTTCCTCTTCGACTGTATTAATTACTTTAAGGCTAGAATCATTTTCTAAATCAGGTAATAATAAAGCTATTATTTTAGTCTTCTGCTCTGCTAAGCCCTTTGCTAATCTATTTGGACTATAATTATATTTATCTGCCAATTTTAAAATTTCTTTTCTCTTTTCTTCACTAACGCCTGCCTTATTATTTAATGCTCTAGAAACTGTAGATTCTGCCACATCAGCTATTCTTGCCAGATCTTTTAAAGTTAAAGCCACAAATTCACCCCCGTTACGCAAGCGCTTGCGAACAGAATAAAAAAATATCCTAATATATATATTCGTCCTCCAAAGACAAATTCCTCCCTGAAGGACAAATTTTTTTATTTTTCAGCTATAACTATTTCATCACTCTCATCAATCTCATTTAATCTTACCTCAATAATCTCTTTTTTTGATGTAGGTATATTTTTGCCAACAAAATCTGCTCTGATTGGAACTTCTCTATGGCCTCTATCTACTAATACTGCTAATTGTATTGCAGATGGACGACCTAAATCTATTAAAGCGTCCATTGCAGAACGTACAGTTCTACCTGTATATATTACATCATCAACTAATATAACTATTTTATCATTGATATCAAAAGGAATTTCAGTATTATGAACAATAGGCTGACTGGATATTTGAGATAGATCATCTCTATATAATGTAATATCAAGTTCTCCACAAGCTACAACTTTATTCTCAATATTTTCTATTTTTTTTGCAATTCTTTTTGCTAAAGGCACTCCCCTTGTTTTGATTCCTACAAGCACTACATCTTTACTTCCTTTATTTTTTTCTAGTATCTCATGAGCTAACCTGGTTAATACTCTATCAATATCTTCTTTATCAGCTAAAGTTTTAAGATTAGTTAAATTATCACTCAATTTAGTTCTCCCCTTTTAAAATAATTTCTAAATCAACATCTTTAACTTTATCAAATCTGAAGTCGGCATGCCCCACTCTATCCTCAGGCCCTATTCCTACCGATAGCATATTGGCTGCATTAGCTGCATCTATCCCTGCCTCAGCATCCTCAAATACTATACATTGTTCTGAAGATAATCTTAGCTTTTCTGCTGTAAACAAAAATAAATCTGGGGCTGGTTTAGGATTCTCAACACTATGGCCATCAGAAATTGTTTCAAATAAGTCCCTTATTTTCAAAGCAGATATAACAGTTTTAGCATTTTTACTAGAAGAAGCTATTGCTAATTTGAAACCTTTATCTAATGCATCATTTATTAACTCCTGAGCTCCAGGAAGCATATCATTTTCGTCCATATCCTTTAAATATTCCTGGTAATAACCATTTTTCTTGTCCATTAATCTTTTCATTTCTTCCTCTGATAAGTCTTTGCCATTTAGAATTATTTCTAAAGACCTTCTTCTGGAAACCCCTCTTAAATTTTCATTTATTTCTCTATTAAACTCCAACCCTTCTTCATCAGCCATTCTCTGCCAGCTTTGATAATGATATTCAGATGTTTCTGTTATAACACCATCTAGATCAAATATAATCCCTTTGTACTCTCCACTCATATGAACCACTCCTTATTAAGGTAATTTTTTACTAAAGATAATCTTTTCACTTTCCTCATCAGTAGCCTGCCATATTTCTATTCTATCTGCAGGAGAAATAAGAGTTTTTTCTTGCCCATCAATTAATTCACATAAATTAGAAAAATCATACTTAGCAATCTCTTTATTAATCAAAGAATTATTAACAATAGTAATATGATATCTCCATTCTTCATAATCTTTAATAGTAGATAAATTTAAATTTTTAAGACCAAAGTGAATTTTTTTACCTAACTTTATTAATGACTTTGTTGGGCGTATTTTCAATACTAAATATCTATCATTTTTTTGATGAAAACAATTAAACCCTTTCAAGGCAACATTCACTTTTTCATTCCAACTATTTATAACTGTTTCTAAATAACTTATTGATGTTTTAATCCCTGATTTTTTTATTCTATCTAACGTTACATGTAATTCCGGCCGAGACATTTTATCATATATATTATAATTATCAGCAATAATTTTCTGGATTTTATCTGCTTGAATTTTTACTTCACCACCAGAAACCAATACTATAAATAAC
>SLSL01000081.1 GCA_007130465.1 Halanaerobiaceae bacterium
ATTGTTATCTTCTTGAGCCATCTATTTCACCTCTCCCAAACTACGAGGTCTTGTGTATTTATTTAATAAAGGTACAGTCATATTCATAAGAAGTATTGCATAAGTAACTCCTTCAGGATAACCGCCCCAAATTCTTATAATGATTACTATAGCCCCAGCGCCAATACCAAATATCCAGCGACCAGCTTTAGTAATTGGACTTGTAACCATATCAGTAGCCATATAAAAAGCGCCGAGAATAAGACTACCGGCAAACAAATGGAATATTGGATCCTGGCCAAATACCCAGCTTAATACTACAACAGTTGATATCATCCCTGCTGGTATTCTCCAGTTTAAATAGTTTTTATAAATTAAGTAAGCAGCGCCTATTAATAAGAAAAACGCTGAAGTTTCTCCAATTGAACCTGGAATATTACCAATAAATAATTCCCAGTATGGAGTTGCTTCCCCTTCCATTAACATTAAATTTAGAGGTGTAGCCTGAGTTACACCATCAAAAGTCCAGGTTGTCATAATCACTGGATAAGCTGAAGTTATAAAAGCCCTACCAACAAGGGCTGGATTGAAGGGATTGTGACCAATTCCTCCAAAAACCTGCTTTCCTAAACCAATAGCAACTATAGATCCAACAACTACAACCCAGTGCGGTATAGAGGGGGGTAACGTCATAGCCAATAATAAACCTGTTAATACTGCACTACCATCAAAAACAGCAACTCTCTTCTTCCTGACCCTCTGGAATATATATTCTGTCAGTAAACAGGTGGCAATACTTGTACCTACAACAGTTAAAACTCTTAATCCAAAAATATATGTAGCTGCTAATAAAGCAGGTAATAAAGCCATTACAACTGACCACATAATCTCTGCCACTGATGATTTATCCCTGATATGAGGGGAAGAAGTTACAATAAGATCCTGACTTTGCATTAATTGACCTCCTTATTCTGATTTGTTCCTAGCCGCAACTTCGGCTTTGCCAATTCTAATATTATGGACAAGCGGCCTTCGTGATGGACAAATATAGCTACAAGAACCACATTCTATGCAATTCATTACTTGCATCTCTTCCAGCCTATCAAGTTTTTCTAACTCTGCTAATTTAGCTATTTTTGTCGGCACCAAATTAGTTGGACAAACATCGACGCATCTAGCACAATTTATACATGGAATTGGAGAAAAGTTTTCAACTTCATGTTTTTGAAGAACCAATACACCTGAAGTTCCCTTCACAATATGAACATTCAGTGATGGCTGGGACTTACCCATCATAGGTCCGCCTAAAATTACTTTTCCTACTTCTCCATTAAAACCACCAGCTTGATCAATAATCTCACTGACTGGAGTCCCAATTCTAGCTCTAATATTCATTGGTTTAGTTATTCCTGAGCCTGTTATAGTTAAAGGCCGATCAATTAATGGTTTTCCTAATTTTACAGCTTCATAAACAGCAGCTGCTGTTGAAGTATTATTGACAACAACTCCAACATCAAGAGGCAGACCTCCAACTGGCACTTCGCGATTGAGAAGAGCTTTAATAAGCATCTTTTCTCCACCTTGAGGATATTTTGTTTCTGTCTCCTTCACTTCAATGTTTGGTTCCTCAGAAACAAGAGATTTTAAGGTCCTAATAGCATCTGGTTTATTATCCTCAATACCAATCAGGCCTTTGGAAGCACCTGTTGCCCTCATTAATAATTTAAGGCCTTCTACAATTTCTTTGCCCTTCTCTATCATCATTCTATGATCTATTGTTAAATAAGGTTCACATTCTGCTCCATTTAAAATTATATATTCAACTTTCTTCCCATCTGGAACAGCAAGTTTAACATGAGTAGGGAACATAGCTCCTCCCATACCTGCTATGCCAGCCTCTCTAACCCTTTCTCTGATATCTCCAGGATCTAAATCTTCTGGCTTAGCATTTAAAGGCTCCATGAAATGATTTTTATCTTCTTCTGCAACTTCAATTTTAATAGCTTCAACCCTACCACCACCAGAATCATTTACTTTTTCAATTCCTTTTACTACTCCAGAAACTGATGAATGCACCGGGGCTGCAACAAAGCTATCAGTATCTGCGATTTTTTGTCCTCTATCTACCTGATCTCCTCTTTCTACAAGTGGTTTTAGAGGAGCACCGATATGTTGCTGTAGTGGAATATAAATAATTTCTGGTCTTTCAGCATCTACTATTTCTTTATTTCTTGTTTTTTTCTTATTATAAGCAGGATGAACACCCTGCTTAAAGGTTAATAAACCCATTTTGTTTTCACCTCACAAATAAAATTACCATTTCTATTATAAACTATGCAAAAGATAATAACAAGACGTTACTACAATAACATATTAAAATATTATAATATAAAATAGTTATGTCAAAATATTTATTGACTAATTATTAAAGTTTCAAAACCAAGGTCCTGTAACTCAGTTGCAACCCCTTCTGCCTCATCTCTTGTTTCGCCTCCAGCAACCTGTACTCGATATGGCTCAGTACCTGCGACTCTTGCTTGAAAACCTCTATTTTCCAGGTCATCTTTTAAGTTATTCGCATTTTCTTCATTACCAAAAGCTCCTACCTGAACATAATAATTTGAATCTCCTTCTGCTGTATCTATATCAGTTTCAGCTGGCTGATCCTGTTCAACAGGCTCTTCATCAAGAACCGTTTCTGCTGAAATATCACTATCTTCATCTGGAGCAACTATTTCTTCATCAATTACTTCTTCTTCTACTTCATCATCTATTTCTTCTCCTTCAGGAACTGCTTCATATATTTCCATCTCTTCTTCCTCGGTTGCCACCTGGCTGGCAAAAAAACTATTACCTATCTGAAAACCTAGAAATACAGCAACCATTGAAAGCAATATTAATAAAACAATAAATCTAAAATTACTTTTTTTGCTTTTTCTTCTATCTGTTCTTCTACCCAAGTCATTCACCCCCTGGTTTTATTTAGCAGATAATCTCTCAATTCAATAATCGATGAGAGAGAGCCGGTTATACATATGACTTCGTTATTGTCCTGTAGTTCTAACTCCTGGTCGACAGTTTCTAAAAGTTTTTTGCCACTTTTTATAATACTAGTTCGAGAACTAATATCTAGGTTATTTGCTTTTAGAGCTCTTACCGAATTATTTTCTGTAAATATAAGCTCAACCTCTGAACTAAATAAAAGAGTATCTATCATTGCATTTATATCTTTATCTTTAAGAACAGCAACTATTATTTTAAATTTATAATCATTAGAAAAATTATCTTTTAAAAAATCAACTAAAGTCTTAACACCCTCAGCAGTATGTGAGCCATCAAGTATAACTGGAGGATTTTTTTGAATTACCTCTAATCTACCTGGCCAGCTAACGTTCTTAAACCCCTTTTTTATAGATCCTGAACTTACTGGAAATTCATCCTGGAGTAATTCAATTGCTGACAGGACTAATCCTGCATTTTTTAGCTGATATCTGCCTTTAAGTGGCATTGATAGCTTATATGATTTATTATTAAAATTAGCTTCAAATTCCTGTTCTACTAAATTCTCTTTAATAGGTATTATATTATAGAACTCTCTGCTTTCATAAAAATCTGCCGATACTGAGTCAGCTTTTTCTCTTATTACTTTTAATGCTTCTTCTTCAATTTCACCGGCAATTACTCTGGTACCTTCTTTTATTATACCAGCTTTTTCACTGGCAATTAAAGCTAACTTATTTCCTAAATATTCGGTATGCTCAAAGGTAATTGTTGTAATTATTGCCAGGAAAGGGGCCGGTATTACATTAGTAGCATCATATCTGCCACCTAATCCTGTCTCTAAAAATATAAGATCTGGCTTTTCTAAATAAAAATAATACAGAGCTAGAACAGTAACTACTTCAAAAAATGTAGGTTTACCAATATCCTCCCAGTATTTATCTTTATCATAAAAAGGTTTTATTGTTTTAATTAATTTTTCGAGCTCTTTATCACTAATATCCTGATTATTAACTTGAATCCTCTCATTAAAGGTTCTTACATGGGGGGAAATATATCTACCAACTTTATATCCCGCCTGATAATAAACAGAATTTAACATGGCTATTGTAGAACCTTTGCCGTTGCTCCCAGCAACATGAATAAAATCAAGTTTTTCAAGATCAATATCTAAAAGATTAATTAATTTACTAACTCTTTCTAAACCAGGTTTAAATCCTTCATCTGTGCCAAACTTCGGCAATGAGTTTATAAAATCTTTAGCTGAATTCATCTTTTCACCTATCTTTATATAAATAAATACTAATCTAGACTTGTCAACCTTACTAATTATATTATAAAATAGTATTACTATCAATATTTTGCTATCAATATTTTAAAAAGAATTTATGATTTCGGAGGTATTAATATTAAATGCAACCTTTAACAGCAGCTTTAACTGCCTTATTATTAGCTCAGGCTTTAAAAATATTTACTGTCTTCCCTCCCAGGTTTTATAGAATTATTGGTTCTGGGGGAATGCCAAGCTCTCATGCCGCTTTCGTTACATCTTTAACTACAATGATTGGAATTGAGCATGGACTTAATTCTGATCTATTTGCTATTGTTACAGTCTTTTCTCTGGTTATTATTTACGATGCCGGTGGTGTCAGAAGGGCAGTTGGTGAACAGGCCAATGTTATCAACAGATTAATTCAAGATCTAGACCTCAGCAGACTGGAAGAAGAAAGAGAATATATTAAAAGTGAACTAAAAGAACTTGTAGGCCATACTCCTTTTGAAATATTTGCAGGTATAATCCTGGGAATTATAGTTGGATTTCTTGCAAGCTAATTACTTAAATAAAAGTTTGTATTTCCAGAGTATAACCTGTAGGATCTTCAAGAAAGAAATGATAGATACCAAATTCTCTATTTAATTGAGGTGCTCCTCTAGTTTCTATCATGGCTTCTTCAAATCTTTCATAAATTCTATCAACAGTAGCTTTATCTTCTGTTAAAAGAGTAATGATTGGACTTTTCTCAGCTTTAGTAATATCTAAATGTTTGCAGAAACCAAGATAACCTCCACCTTCGATTTTAAAAATCAAACATTTGCCCTGATCTTTATATAATTCTATTCCAGGTATCTGAAGATAAAATTCTGAGACTGCATTTAATTTATCAGTCCCGTAAAAGCTTATCATTCCTTTTAATTTAGACATCCTATAAACAACCTCCTAGTTTATAAATTTGAGTTTTTATTATCTGACTTTAATCCATCTTATAACTTTCCTTTTTAAATAACCATTAATACATCCATCAATATCCTAGTACTTATTTCTAAGGGAAAATATAATCTTCATGCTTCTGCCTGGCTGGCACTTCAATTCCCATCCTTGTTATCATTATGCTTATAGCTTCAATTTTAAAATACTAAAAACCCAATAAAATTATAGTAATATAAAAGTAAGATAAAGGCTGATCCAGCAAGGATTAGAATTAGTTGAGTAATGAACCTCTTCGCCAGTGGCCCGAATTTAATTAACTGATATACCATTAAAAGCAGGAGTAATACCATTAAAATTGGGACTAAACTTAATAAACCTGTAAATTCTGGCCAGCCATATGGATTATCCATTAAATATAAAAAGACCCTTACCTGAACAATACTATACGTTAATCCTATCAGGGAAAGAACTATCCCTGGCCAGGAAGGTATTTTGTCTCTATCTCCAAATGTTGAAGTTTTCTTGCTTTTAAATAATGAAACTAAATTAGAAATAGGTGTTACTAAAAATATAAGCATAGATAAACCTAAAATTAATAAATGGAGACGGCCTGACTCTAATAAAGAGACCTTTGAAAAGACAGTTGTCGGATTGTTTTTATAGGCAAAGTAATCTATAGAGCCTTCATTATCTCTAAAGAATTTAATTTCTTCAGTTCCTGCCTGATTAATAAATCTATCTTCTTCTAATTTATAATATTTATCTTTTTCATAACCATCAACAATCAAATAATCATTTTCTAAGGAGATTTCAACCTGAGAAAGACGAGAAATTATTTTTTCCGGACTGGAATAATTTCTTCTAGATGGTAAATACTCTCCCTGGTAATCCTGGTTGATTAATTCTTCTCCACTGGTAATAAATTCATGTTCATTTTCAGCATAATACTGTCTATCCAGAGCATTGATTAAATCAAGCCTGGCCATAGTACCTCCAGGACCATTATAAGCAACAAAAACTGCCTTTTCCTGTTCAGGAATTATAAAAAGCCCTGTATGGAACTGAAGGGTATCTCCCCCATGCCAGTAAATAGTTTGATTTTTAAGATTGAACTCCATCAAACCGTGGGTCCAGCCTGCCATCTCTTCATCAATTGAGAATACTCTTTCAAATAATTTATCATTATATTCTTCGCTTAAAAATCTCCAGCCTAATAATTCACCACCATTTAAGATGCCTAACATAATATTAGCCATATTATATCCGGTAATAGTATGTCCTCCTGCTGGATATTCCTGAAAAACTTCAAATTCTCCTGGCCTCAAAAAACCACTATCTTTAAAATAACCGGTAGAGATATTTTCTGCTAACTCTGCTTTTTGAAAGATATCCTGTCTGGAGCTAGTTTTATTCATTCGAAGCGGTTTGAAAATATTTCTTTCTAAGTATTCATGATAACTGAGCCCGCTTACCCTTTCAATTATATATGCTGCTAAAGTTGTTCCATAATTTGAATAAGCCGGAATTTCTCCTGGTTCTCTAATGATTTCTGGCCTTGTCGCCTGAAGATAATCTTCCAGACTAACGATGTCATCAGTTGAAGAAACCATAATACCTAGCTGGATATCTTCAAACCCCGGTGTATGGGACATAAGATCAATTACTCTAATCGGACTGTTTTCGCCATAATCAAATTGAAGGTTCTCTGGCAGGTAATAGTTAATATTTTCTTCTAAATCGATATTGCCTGCCTCAGCCTGTTGGAGTAAGGCTAACCAGGTAAATATTTTGCCTGTAGAGCCTGTTCTCATAAGAGTTTCTCCAGGGTCTAATTTTTTATTTTCTGCAAGGTCGGCATAACCAAAGCTATTGCTATATATCAAACCGTCTTTATCTACTGCTACAGCCATAATTCCTGGTATATCAGAGTCTTCCAGTTGTTGCTGGAAGACCCCATCCAGAAAATCTCTAAACCCAGGATATTGAGAACTGGCTTCTAATCTTCCTGGACTACTTAATAATATTATCAAAGTCAGAGTTATAATGACTGGTATTTTAAGTTTTTTGTTCTGCACATATATCTCCACCTGACTGATTATTTTTCAGAGCTTTTCTTTTCTACACTACTCTTCTAGATTTGTTTTTATATCTGAAACAATATTATCAACTGAAAAGCCATAATCTTTTCCTACCTCTTCACCTGGAGCACTCTTGCCAAAGGTTTCTACGGTATAAAGCAAATCCTGGGAACCAAGGAATTTAAACCAGCCCTGACCAACTCCAGCTTCAAGGACAACTCTTAGAGCTGTTTCTGGCTCAAGGAGTGAGCTATCTTTTGATAGGTTTTCTGTAAATTTCTTTCTATCTGGAACTGAAATAACCCTTGAAGAAATCATATCCTTCTCTAATTGATGGGCGACGTTAACAGCTAATGAAACCTCACTACCGCTGGCCATTAAAATTACATCTGGGTCATTTGAATCTTCAACAGGGTAACCACCTTTTTTATAGCCCTCTGGATTAGATTCTTTAAGTTGTTCTAAGCCCTGTCTTGTCAGAACAAGTGCAGTTGGCCCGGTTTTGTTTTCAAGGGCCTGCTGCCAGGCTAGAGCTGTCTCTCTGCCATCAGCTGGTCTTAAAACAGTTAGATTTGGAATTAATCTTAGAGATTCAAGCTGTTCAACAGGCTGATGGGTCGGACCATCTTCACCGAGATAAATTGAATCATGGGTGAAAACATAAATTACTGGCTGGCCCATTAATGCTGCCAGGCGGATTGCTGGACGCATATAATCTGAGAATATCAAGAAGGTAGCTGTAAACGGCCTTAAACCTCCATGTAAAGCCAGTCCATTAGCGATAGAACCCATAGCATGTTCCCGAACACCAAAACGGAGATTTTGGCCATCATAACTTGCTTCCTGAACCTCTCCATATTCTTCAAAATAAGTTTTAGTAGAAGGTGCAAGGTCTGCTGAGCCGCCTACTAAATAATCGATCTCTGCAAATAATTTATTTAAAACTTTACCGCTGGATTTTCTAGTAGCCTCTTTGCCGTCAAAATCAAAGTCTGCAATTAGTTCATCGAAATCCGCTGGGAGAATACCTTCATAACCTTCATCCCACTTATCAGCAAGTTCAGGGTATTCATCTCTCCATTCTGAATATAATTCTACCCAGTTATCATAGGCATCCTCTTTTGCAACAATCTGCTGCTGCCAGAATTCTTTAACTTCATCTGATATATAGAATTCTTCATCGACTGGTAACCCGATATTTTCTTTTAAACCTTTAATTTCATCTGATCCTAAAGGAGCTCCATGGGCTGATGCTTTCCCCTCTTTTGTAGGAGAGCCATGGGCTATTTTTGTTTCGGCAACGATTAAAGTTGGTCTATCCTGATCTGCCTTGGCTTTTCTGATTGCATCTCTGATTTGATCAAAGTTATGACCATCTACATTATCGATTACCTGCCAGTCATAACTCTTAAATCTTTCAGCAACATCTTCTGTAAAGGCCAGATCAGTACTGCCTTCGATAGAGATCTGATTTGAATCGTAAAAAGCAATTAATTTGCCAAGTCCTAAATGGCCTGCAAGGGAGGCAGCTTCACTACTTACACCCTCCATCATACAGCCATCACCGGCAATTGTATAAGTATAGTGATCTACTATTTCATAGCCTGGACGATTGAATTTTGTTGCAAGCATTTCTTCTGCTAAAGCCATTCCAACTGCATTGGCAATACCCTGACCTAGTGGACCTGTTGTTGTTTCTATACCTGGGGCATGGCCATATTCTGGATGACCAGCAGTCGGTGAATTAAGCTGCCTGAAATTCTTTAAGTCATCAAGGCTAAGATCATAACCACTTAAATGTAAGAGACTATATAATAGCATCGATCCATGGCCTGCAGAGAGGACAAACCTATCTCTATCTGGCCAGTTTGGATCCTGAGGATTATGTTCCATTACCTCTGTATATAAAAGTGTTCCAATCTCAGCACAACCAACTGGCATTCCAGGATGGCCAGACTGAGCTTTCTCTACAGCATCAACGGCTAAACCTTTAACTATGTTTGCAGATTCCTGTAACATATCTTATCTTACCTCCTATTAAATTATATCTAACTTTCTTCGTTCATTATATCATTAATTTCATTTTCATCAAAACTGTAAGTTTGATTACAAAAATGACATTGGATTTCAACTTTTCCCTGTTCTTCCAGAACTGATTCTATCTCTTTACTTGATAAGCTTTTTACCAATGCTGTTATTCTATCTTCACTACAACGACAATGGTATTTAACATCTGTCTTTTCTAAAATCCGATAGTAGATATCTCCCATTACCAGCTCTAAAATCTCTTCTGGACCTTTACCAGCCCCAATATTACGACTTAATGACCCAATATTTGCTATATTAGCTTCCAATAAATCTATATCTTCTTCAGATGCATCTGGCATAACCTGAAGTAAAAAACCACCTGCTGCTTTAACAGACATATCTTTATCAACTAAAACTCCAAGCCCTACTGATGATGGAATCTGTTCTGAGACTGTAAAATAATAGGTAAGATCTTCTCCGATTTCTCCACTGATTAATTTTGTGCTGCCTTCATAGGGTTTGCCGTTAGCAAGCATCTTTCTTACAGTCAATTCTCCCTGACCTACCCCACCGGCAACATCTATTTTCCCATTTTTAAGTGGTAAATTGGCATTAGGGTTTTTTAAATATCCTCTGACTTCACCTTTATAGTTAGCCTCAGCTATTATTTTACCGAGAGGGCCGCTGCCATCAATCGATAATGATACTTCATGGCCTGATTTTAAAAGAGAAGCAACCAGGAGAGCCCCTGTAAGAGTTCTGCCTAAAGCAGCTGTAGCTAAAGGAGAAGTCTTATGTAATTTTCTTGCCTCTTCAACTAAATCAGTTGTTCTGGCTGCTAGAATTCTAATCTGCCGATCTTTGGTTATTGCTCTTACTAAATGGTCATGATTATCTTTCATACTATCACCTACTTAATTTGAATTTACTAATTTTTTGTTCTTTCTATTTCTGCGCATTGTATATAATAGTCCATAAATTATAATAGTGCCACCGACTATAGTCAGAGGTGGGATTTTATCCCCTAATAAAATCCAGGCTAAAAGACTGGTTAAAATCGGTTCTCCAATTGCTGTTGTTGAAACTAAAGTTGCAGGTACATAACGAACTGAAAGATTTAAAATAGAATGTCCGATTACAGTCGGCCCTAAAGCCAATCCAATAAATAATAACCAGTTAGTCTGGCTATAACCTGTAAAACTCTGTCCGCTAAAAATAACTGCCAGTAATAAAAATCCGGTAGCATAAGTATAGACTGTGTATATATAGGGAAAGTAATCCAGTTTCTTTCTTAAACTTCTACCTGAAAATAGATAAAGACCTGCAAAAAAAGCTGCCATAATCGCAAGGCTATCTCCCTGAATACTGGCAAAAAGATTATTGAGATCTCCAGCACCAACTATAATACTACCTAAAATTGCAATAAATAGACCTCTATAAATGCCTGGTCTCAAATCTTCTCTGGCCCATAACCTTTCAAAAAGAAGTGTAAAAAGAGGCTGCAGGGCTATAAAGATTACTGCATTGGCTACAGCAGTATATTCAAAGGCAGATACCCAGAGGATAAAATGGATTGCTAAAAAGAATCCAATGATAACAGGCCTTTTATCAATAAATAATTCAAATTTACAGTCGTCTCGATAAATAAAGGCCGGGGTCAGAATTACTATGGCAAAAAACATTCTATAAAAAGCTATAATTATTGCCGGGGCATCTGCCATTGCTACAAATACACCTGCAAATGAGATTGCAAGGATTCCTGCTGCTAGAATCAGGTAAATTCTTTTTTCTATAAATTTATTAAGCATTTTATTCACGCCAGGGCAACTTACTAAAATCTCTATTATCAAAGTTATATTCTTTATCAGGTTCTAAATCATATCTTTCTCCACAATGATGAATATAAAGAGGTTGATCAGAAAATAATCGATAACTGGTTTTTTCTGGACCGACTTTTACCCTTAAATGTCTGCCCTTAAAGAAAATAGTAAACTGATAGCCTTTTAGTCTTTCTGGTAAATAGGGGTTGAATAGTATTTCGCCATTATAATTTCTCATCCCTGCAAAGCCATAGACAAGAACCATCCAGGCACTACCCATTCCAGCAGTATGGAGGCCCTGGTGAGCATTTTCATTAAAATCATCGAGATCAAGTCGGGCTGTCTGAATAAAGTAGTTATAAGCTTCATCTAAATAACCGATCTCAGAAGCTATAATACTATATACAGACGGGGATAATGATGAATCATGGGTAGTCTTTGGTTCATAATAGTCATAATTAGCTTTTTTCTCTTCCAGGCTGAAATGATTACCCATCATTAACATTAGAAGAATTACGTCAGCCTGTTTAATCACCTGATAACGCCAGATAGTTAGAGGATGCCAGTTAGCTACCAGAGGCATTTCTGAATGGGGAATATCCCTATCAATATCAATTGGATCCTTTTCCAGAAAGGAATCATCCTGAGGATGAACTCCTAATTGCTCGTTAAAAGGCAGAAATACTTTACTGGCTGCCTGCTCCCACTGATCTAACTCTCTATCTTCTAAATCTATCTTCTCTTTTAAATTTTCATATCTCTCTGGTGCATCTTCCTGCATCTGCTTTAGACTTTTTGCAGCATATTCAAGATTGAATTTAGCCATATAATTATTATAACAGTTGTTATTGACTCCTGGTTTATATTCATCAGGTCCAGAAACTTCATTAAAACAGAATTTACCGCCATTCTCATGAATATAATTACCTCTACTACACCACATTCTAGCAGTTTCAGCCAGAATCTCTGCCCCCTCTTTGAAAAGGAAATCCATATCTTCTGTAGCTGTTACATATAAATAGATAGCATAGGCAATATCGGCATCAATATGGAACTGAACAGTTGAACCCATAAAAAAGCCTGAAGCCTCTTCGCCATTAATTGTTCTCCAGGGGAAAAGAGCCCCTTCTAGCCTAATTCGTTGTGCATTCTCTCTTGCCTGTTCTAAAGTATTATATCTATATTTAAGTAATTTTCTGGCCATTTCTGGACGATTAAAGATATAAAAAGGTACTATATAGGTTTCTGTATCCCAAAAATAGTGGCCTTCGTAAAATTCTCCAGTTAAACCTTTAGCTGCAACATTATTGTATTCATTCTGACCTGTTGACTGGAGAAGCTGAAAAGCATTATAACGAATAGCCTGCTGAAGTGAACTATCGCCATATAATTTTACGTCAAAATCTTTCCAGAATTCTTCTAAATAGGTTTTCTGGTCCCTTGAAAATCTAACCAGACCATCTTCTGCTGCCATATTAACATCGGTAAGCACCTGACCAACTAGCCTATCTGGATCAATAGCCCTTGATGTTTTCACAGAAAAGAATTTAGTTAATTTACACCAGCGCTCTGCCCTGGTATTGATTACAAACTCATGATGTAAACAATTATCTATTTCATATGTATCTTCTCTATAATTTAAATCTGCCTTTGAATCAAATATATTTTTTACTGCAACAGCCACTTCCAGATTGCTCTCTCTGGTAGCCTGCCGTAGATAATATCTGCCATTGGTAAAACCAGAATTTATAGTTCTCATAACATTTTTATCTCTAAAATGATGATAGTTCTGTACTTTACCTTTTAAAGTTGAAACGATTCGGACTTCACCTTTAAAATTTAATGGCCGAAAACGATAATTTATCAGCCCCTGATGCTTTCTTTTAAAAGATAACAGGCGTATGATTTCAACTTCTATTTTTTTACCTGAAGGGCTCTGCCAGATAAAATTTCGTTCTAAAAGACCTTTGCGCATATCAAGTTCTCTATTATATTCTAAAACTTCTCCTCTTAGAAGATCTAACTTTTCATTTCCAAGATAGAGGTTAATACCAGTCCAATCCATAAGGTTAACAATTGTCTGGCTTTTAGTCGGTAGTTGAGGGGCGTCTTCACCATAGATAATCTCTTCGCTATCATAAAAACCATTGATATAAAAACCTGGTGTCGTAGTTTCAGGAGGCCCTGAATAATCTTCTTCAATTGTTCCTCTAAGTCCCATATAACCATTACCTAGACAGAATATCGACTCATGATGATGATTATTTTCAACTGTAAATTCTTCTTCGATTATCTTCCATGGATGGATTTTAAACTGTGGTTTTTTATTTAATTTTTTTGCATGAAAATCTCTCATATAATCCCCCCTTGTACATTTGATTATATTATAATTTAACCGCCTCCGAGAAGCGGAAAAATACTGATTGTTTCTCCTTTGGAAAGTTGATGATCCTTTTTAACATGTCTGCCATCTAAAAGTATAACCCTGGCTTTATCATCAGGAATCTGATAATAATCAATAATATCCTGGACAGTATTTGCCTTTGCAAGTTTAATTCTATTGCCCTTTCTTCTACTATCTGGTGAATATTCTTCTAGACCTCCGTAAAGATTAACATAAATATAATCTCCGCTGGATTTATTTGCTATATCTTTCTTATCCATCATAAACATTCCTCCAAAACTTACTGGATATCTAACTCTATTTTATGGGCAATCTCTCTTAAATTCAAATCATTAATTAAATTTTCTTTAGGCCGGCCTGTTTTATCCCAACCTCTTAAAGCATAATATTCATTTAAAAGCTTATCCTGATCTACAAGGCTATCTTTGCTAGGTCCTGAACCTCCCTGATTGCTAAATCTTTCTGGTAGATAGTCATCATCTCTATTAAAGCCTGCTTTTATATTAATCATTCTTTCTAAATTCCAGATTCTAGAACCTATCTCGAAAAATTCACCGTTAAAATCTATGCCAGTAACTGCCTCCAGCATCTCCTGATAAAACCCAGCAGCCAGAGCCAGCAGAGTGAATTTACAGACGATTAATGAATCGAGAATTGCGTTAAAATCCTGCTGTTCAATCAGAAGTGCTGCTTTGCCTTCCTCTGAGTAACGATCTATTTTATCCTGGTCAGCAAATATTTCCAGGTTCATCATATTAGCCCTGATATGACAGGCCCCTCTATTGGAAGTCATATAACCTAAGGCCTGGCCCTTCATCCCCCTTGGATCAAAGGCTGGGAGATCAAGGCCTTTAACCTGCATAGCAAGCTCTGGATAGCCTTTTGAGCTGGCAAATTCTTTAGCCCCTAAAGCCATTTCTCTGCCAATTCCTTCTCTGGTAGCAATCTTGTTTATGAGTTCTTCAATTTTCTGGCTATCACCAAACCTTATATCTGCTTCAATTAGGGATTTTTCAGCCATTTCAATATAGGCAGCAATTACCGAACTAGTTGAAATTGTATCAAGCCCTAGCTGATTGCAGAGATGATTGAGATGATTTACTCTATCTAAATCATCTATACCTAGATTAGCCCCTAATAGTCCTAATGATTCATATTCAGGGCTAGATTTATCCTGGCCATCTGATGTTTTAAGTTTTCTGGAGCAGATTATTGGACAGTTATAACAACTAGACTTACTGGAAACTGTCTTGCTTTCTAGTGATTCACCAGAGATTTTATCGGCATTAGCAAACTGGGTCTCCTGAAAGTTTCTAGTCGGTAAGACACCTGCTTCATTAATCAGATTAACTAAAATTGATGTGCCATATCTATTCATGCTATTTGAAGTTACAGGATTCTCTTCCAGCCAGTCTGCTGCTTTATCTCGAATTTTTAATGC
>SLSL01000198.1 GCA_007130465.1 Halanaerobiaceae bacterium
GGTGCTTCAACAAAATAGGTTGATGGTCTGTCTTCGAATAATCTATTATTCTGCTGGGATAAAATAAAATGCCCGGCATGACCTAATTCATGGACCAGCGTATATACCTGACTCATCAGGCCAGTCCAGGAAAGGAGAATATAGGAATTGACTCCATAGGGTGTGGAACAGAAGCCTCCAGTGGATTTTCCTTTGTTTTGAGCAAAGTCAACCCAGCGTTCATCATATGATTTCATAACTAAATCTTTATATTCTTCACCTAGAGCTGAAAGGGCACCTTCAACATATTTTTTCGATTCTTCAACTGTAACCTCTGGCTCAAAGTCTGGATCTAGCGGAATTTTTAGATCAGCATAGGTCATCTTATCTAAATTATATAATTCTTTGAGATGGGTGGCATATTTTCTCATATGGGGAGCCAGCTTTTCCATGATCAGATCAATCTGTCTATCATATAACTCTCTATCGACCTTCTGATCAAATAGTAAATATTCAAAGATATCATCATAACCTCGCATATCTGCCATGATCTTCTCTTTTTGAACCTGGGTACTATAGGTTGATGCCATTGTATTTTTATAATCTTCAAGGTTTTTAGAGAATTGCTCAAAGGCTTTTCTTCTCACCTCAGTATCAGCTTCCTGCTGGTATTCATTTTCAAAAAGAACAAAACTTAATGGATATTCCTCGCCATTGATCTCAAATTTGTCAAAATCTAAATCAGCCAGTTTGGCCTGATTGTATATATTTTGAGGGGCATCAAGCACCGGTGAAAGAGCAGATAAGGATTTCTCAACTGCCGAATCAAGCTTGTATTCTTTACTTCTTTTTAAATCACCAAGATAAACCTGATAATTCTCAGATTTAGATATCACCTTATCTAAAATTTCATCATCTAACTCCTTAATCTCACTTTCTATAAACGATGTCTGGCTCATTAAATTTGAAAAGTTCATTCTGATTTTCATCAGCCGTTCCTGGTTCTCTGAATTGGCCTCATCTACTGAAGTTGCCAGATAAGCATAAGTATAAAGATGATGTCCTTTAATCATCATTTCTTCATAATCTTCTAAACAATTGAGGATAGTTTCTGGATTATCTAACTCACCCTGATAGTTTTCAACTATCCTGGCAACACCCTCTTTAACTTCTTTTAATGTTTCTTGATACTCAGATTCATCCTTAAAGAGCCTGGTCAAGTCCCATTTTAATGATTCTTTAACCTCTTCTCGTTTTTTCATATTTTCTTTTGGCAAAATTACCCCTCCTGTGAAATATATTAATTTAATGGTACTTTATTTGAAATAAGACTAATTATATTATAGAATAATAAAATAAACTTAACAACTATATCTTTAGATTCCAGTAAAAAAAGTTTTGATTGAGGTGAGCTTAAGATGCTTAAAAAAGCATTAGATAAATTAGATTATTCAACTTCTAAAGATGATATTATTGATGACATAACAGCCGGGCTTTCAGTAGCAGCTATTGCCTTGCCTCAAAATATGGCCTATGCTTTAATTCTTGGACTGGATCCAATCTATGGCCTCTATACATCATTGGTATCAATGTTCATAGCCTCATTCGTTGGTGTATCCAATTATTTAATAGTTGGGCCAACCAATCTAATTGTTGTAGCAATTGCCAGTGGCCTTTCTGGAATCAGCAGTGATCAATATCTGGAAGCTGTACTCTTATTAACCTTTATGATGGGAGTATTCCAGCTCTTGCTGGCCTTCTTTAAGCTTGGTGATCTGGTTAATTATATCTCTAGATCAGTGATTGGAGGCTTAACAGCAGGTGTAGCCATCATAATTTTTAGTGGTCAGCTTGATAATCTTTTTGGATTAGAGTTGCCTTCAGCTCCTAATGTCTTTATGGAATTATATTATTTTATAATAAATATTGAAGAGGCCAATCTTTATTCAGTCTTTATTGGTATTTTGACAATTTCAATCTTAATTCTCTTAAAAAGATACAAACCAGGACTGCCAAATTATCTTCTGGCAATGGTTGTTCCAGTTGGCATGGTTTATCTAACTGGATGGCATACTAATCTTGAAGTAGTTGAAAACTTTCCAGCAAGATTACCTTATTTTACAGCTCATTCTTTTGACTTAGGATTTATTGCTGAATACTGGAGTACAGCTCTTTCTGTTGCCCTTTTAGGATTTATTCAGACATTATCTGTGATCAAATCACTGGAATTAAAATCCGGACAGGAAGTCGAGCTAAATAAAGTATTCTTAGGTCAGGGTATAATTAATTTAGGCTGTTCATTTTTCAGTAGTTTTGGGATTGCAGGTTCCTTTACAAAGAGTTATACCAATTATCAGGCTGGAGCCAATAGCCGTCTCTCTGGTTTAATTACTGCAATTACTGTAACATTATTTATTATCTTCTTCAGCCCTCTGGCCGGTTATATTCCGATTGCCAGCCTGGCTGGCCTCGTTATTGTAGTTGCGATAAAAATGGTTGATTTTGAAGAGATTAGAAATAGTTTTAAAAATAGATTCGATAGTTTGATATTTCTGGCAACATTTATTACAACAATCAGTCTGCCCCGATTAGATTATGCCGTTTATTTTGGTGTTATAGTATCTTTTATTCTGGTCCTTAAAAATACCAGCTCACTAAATTACTCTCATTTTGAATATGAAGATAGGGGAGAGCAATTTCATAGGCGGGAGATGTCAGAGATTGAAAATGGTAATTTTGATAAAGAGTCCTATGTTTTAATCAACCTGGCAGGGAATATCAACTTTAATGCATCAGAAAATTTAAAGCATAATTTGGATGAAAGCTTTGTTAAAGATCAGGTCTTTATCATCCGACTTAGAAATGTTGAAAATATAGATTTAACTTCATTAAAAGAACTGGAAGGATTTATTGATCGGGTTAATGATTCTGGAGGCCGTGTAATTCTTTGTGGTATAGATAATAAGATCTATCAGATGTTTGATCGTTATGGCATAGTTAATAAAATTGGCAGGGATAATGTCTTTAAAGCTGATGAGCATATCTTTTCATCTACTAGATCAGCAATTGAAAAGGCCAGAGAAAACGATTAATTTTCTCTGGTTTTTTTTATATATTTACAGCGGAGTTGGAATAGTTGTTCTCCGACTTCTTCTCCCTGATATTTTTCCAGGTCGATATCGTTTCCGCCAGTATTTGCATACATCTTATGATAAAGTTTTATCATTTCTGTAATATAATCAGGGCTCGCTTTAGCATCACCCCGGCCCTGCTTATCAGCTATAATTGTTAGGGCAAATTCTTCAATTGAGAGTGGAGACCTTTTAATATTTTCAAATAAACGAACTATTTTACCTGGCTTCATCTTATTAAAACAGTAGACACGCATATGCTGTTTGATTACAAGTCTGGCTGTTCTGTAAGTTTTTTCAGGCAGAATATAATCCTTTCTGGCCTTGATTGTATCAAGGATAGCCAGACCATAATCCTCATGGTCATAATGGTGAGGATATTCTTCGGCAGGAGTTGCTGCCTTGCCAATATCATGAATTAAAATTGCATATCTTAGCATAAATTTTTTGTCATCAGTAAATTCAGGCTTGGAGGTTAGCCTGGCTATCCTGTCAAGGGTCAGCATTGTATGGTTAAAAGCATCGCCTTCAGGATGATATTCTTCAGGCTGCTCAACACCAATTAATTCCTTTAATTCTGGGAAATGATATTTTAATAGCCCCAATTTCTTTAGTAACCAGAAGAACTGGCTGGCTTCATCCAGTAAAATTATCTTTTTTAGTTCTTCAAAGACCCTCTCAGGATAAATACTTTTAAGTCCTGGGGCATTTAAAATCATGTAATCCAGGGTTTCTTTGGTGATTTTCAGGTCATATTTAATTGCAAGCCTAAATGCTCGATAGATTCTTAAAGGGTCTTCTTTAAAACTTGTTTTATCTGTTATCTGCAATCTGCCTAAGATAAGATCTGACAGGCCATTAAAAGGATCAATAAGTTTTAAATCCTTTAGCTCTATAGCAATACTATTAATGGTAAAATCTCTTCTCTTTAGATCAAGGTAGAGGTCTTTCTCAGCAATTAAATTTATCTCA
>SLSL01000219.1 GCA_007130465.1 Halanaerobiaceae bacterium
CTATGAGAGAATAGATGAAGATAATATAGATGTTAAAAATTCAATTTACTTTTTTGTTGCTCCGAAAGCCAATACTCCTCAATATATTAGAACCAATAACAGGCAGGATACTTTAATAGAATTAATTGATATACTTTTGAGTTCTATCTCAGAGGGAACCTTTGTACCAGCCCCCTATGACACTGATAGAACAGTCTGCAGAATATGTGATTTCAATAAAAATATCTGTGAAAGAGAGAAAAACGATGCTCTAACTAATTTATTTAATGATGACAATCACGATAAGCTGGTTTCTTTAAGGAGGCTTAAGTCCTATGACTAAAGAGTTAAGCGATCAAAAACAAAGGGATGCAATCATCAATGATCTCGAATCAAATATACTTGTTGAGGCTGGAGCAGGTTCAGGCAAGACGACCAGCCTGGTATCCAGATTTGCTGCCCTGGTTAAATCCGGCCTCCATTCTCCTGGCAGTATAGCTACCATTACTTTTACCAGAAAAGCAGCAGCAGAACTGAAAGAGAGAATCCAGACAAAACTTGAAGATGAACTTAAAAGCAATCTCGATGAAATCGAAAGAGACAGAGTTAATGAGGCCCTGAACAACTTAAACCAATACTATATCGGGACTATTCATTCCTTTGCCGCCAATCTTCTCAGAGAAAGGCCGGTGGAGACAGGTCTTGACCCTGATTTTAATGAAATATCAGAAAGAGAAGAGGATCACTTTTTAGACAGGGCCTATAATCGCTATTTAAATAAATTAAGGCTAAATAAACCTGAAGCAATAGAAGAGCTTGAATCAACAGGGGTATCACCAGATGAATTAAGAGATACTTTTAAGACTTTAAGTGAATATCCTGATGTTGAAATAGCAGTCTCTGATAAAACTAAACCTGATATAGACGAAACCTATAATAAAGTAATTGATTTTGCAAATCGAGCAATCAACTATATCCCAGATCAGGAACCAGATAAAGGCTATGATGGAACCCAGAGAGCAGTCATAAAAGCATATTATAAATTCAAATATGCAAATATTGAAGACGACCTGGCGAAATTAGATATTATTGAGCTATTTAATAAAAGTGTTAGCATAACATTATATAAATGGTCCAAAAACGATGTAGCAAAGAGGTATAGAGATGAGACCTTTCCTGGTATTAAGGCCAATTATATTGATCCCTTTATTGAGCAGTGGTATAAGTACAGACACCGTAAAATAGTAGAGTTTTTAGAACCTGCTTTAAGATTTTATCGTCAGGAAAGATTAAATCATGCAAAACTTACTTTTCAGGATTTACTATATACAACAGCTAAAACCTTAAAGAATAACCCATCCCTCAGGCAAGATTTTCAGCAGAAGTATACAGCATTAATGGTAGATGAATTTCAGGATACAGATCCACTCCAGGCTGAAATCATCTTTTATTTAACCGGTAAAAATACCGGTGAAGAAAACTGGAGACAGCTAAAACCTATACCAGGCTCTCTATTTGTTGTTGGAGACCCAAAACAGTCTATCTTCCGGTTTAGAAGGGCAGATATAGCCATCTACAACCAGGTTAAAAAGCAGATAGAAAATACAGGCGGCAGAGTTCTTTATCTTAATAGCAATTTTAGAACCATACCCGGGCTGACTTATTATCTGAATGAAAGAATAGAAAATATATTTACAAATAGTGAGAATGGTAATGCAGAAATCTATGCCCCGCTGGATCCTGTAAGAGACCAGGCAGAAATGGAGTATGAAGGAATTCAAAAAATAAGTATCGGCAGTGAATATTCAAAGAAAAAAGAGATGTTTGCAGAAGATGCAAAGAAAATAGCAAGATTTATAGCTTCTTCAGTGGGAAATGGGCTGGAAATTACTGTACCTGAAAATGAAACTAATCAGGCAACTACCAGAAAAGTTACTTATGATGACTTCATGATTATACTCAGGAAGAAAAAGGCTATTGGACAATATATTAAAGAACTAAAAGAATATAATATACCTGTTGATGTCACCGGAGGGAGTACCTTTGACCGGTCAGCTGAAGAGTTAAGAGATCTCCATAAATTATTAAAATTAATCGATAAACCAGAAGAGGATAGCTATCTTGTGGCTGTGCTTAAAGGATTGTATTTTGGTTTTAGCGATGAAGACCTATATGAACACAGAATTAACGGGAATAACTTTAGATTACTGGAACAGGACCCTGAAACAATAAATAATGATAGACTGGCAGAAGCAATAGAACAACTAAAGGAATATCATGACTGGAAATATAAATATTCTCCTGCAGCTTTTCTCAATAAATTGGTTGTTGACCTTGGCCTGATTCCATATACTTTAAATCTAGATCTGGCTGAAAACAGGGCCAGCAATATATTTTACCTGCTGGAATATATAAGAGAGGCCGAAGTTAATGATTATCTCTCATTCTCGGATATGACAGATAGGTTAGGAGAAATTTTTGCAGATGGTATAGAAGAAGAATTGAACTTAAACCCTTCATCCAGCGCTGTTAGACTGATGAATCTTCACAGGGCAAAGGGCCTGGAATCCCCGGTAGTAATTCTTGCCGGGCCTTATGATAGGAGCAACCATTCCCCGGATAGACATATAATTAGAGGTGAGTATACTAATACAGGTTTCTTCTGTTTTAAAAAAGATATAGGTCAATATTATTCTAAATCTATCGCATATCCACCTGACTGGGGATATTATGAGAATATAGAAGCTAAAGAAGAAGCAGCCGAGGAAGAAAGGCTGATCTATGTAGCTGCCACAAGAGCAAAAAATCTGCTGGTAATCAGCAGCTCAGAATGTATAAGAAAATCTGATTTCACAAAAGATCCTTATAATCCATGGAGGAGGCTGCTCCAGGAAGGGGTTCCTTCATTGGAGATACCTAAAACTTATTCAACTAAAAAATCAGCTAATAAAACTAAAGTGGAAATAAAGGAATTTGAAGAATTCATTGAAAAGGAAAAAGATTTTACTGATAGATTAAAAGAACCAACCTATTCATTGAAATCGGCTACAGACTTCGATAAAAGAGACTTATATAAATATTTAAAGAGGGATGATGAGGGCAGTATGGATTATGGTACTGCAGCCCATCGCCTTATCGAAAAAATTATAAATGATTATGGTAAAGATGATCCAGACAGGATAAATAACTTTATTAAGATGCTGGTTGAGAAAAATGAATTAAAAGATACTGCCCTGGAGGCATTAAAGCAGATAGCCAGCGACTTTCTTAAGTCCGATTTATATGAGAAACTCAATAAATCGGCAAGAATAGAAACTGAAGTTCCATTCTATTACCAGAAAGATAGTAATGAATATGTCTCCGGTATAATTGACCTTGTTTTTCTAGACGATGACAACTGGAAGATAATAGACTTTAAAACTGGCCGACCTAAAGATAAAGAAGACGAAATAGGAAAAACCAGGGCATATAAACCTCAACTTGATATTTATCATGAAGCCTGGACCGAGATAACCGGTTCTGAACCGGCTGCAACTGAATTACACTGGCTGGATTAATTATTTTATTTCATGAGAGGAGGTAGCTATGACTGATAAAATTAGAAAATCAGGTTTAAAGGATAAAAAGAAATATTTCCTGGCTGTTACAAACAGAAAAGAAAATTACAAGCTTTATTTTATTAATAATAGTGATAACCATATAAAAGAGCTGGTTCTTAAATTACCAGGTATGACAACCTTTGATGCTGAGATAATTAAAGCCTCCAATAAAGATAAAGTCTTTAAAGATATTGAACCCAATAGCTATATTTTTATTGATGATATTAATAAAATGGACTTAAAAAATTTCATCGATATTTATTATTTTAAAATAGTTACTGATAAAGAGATATTGAATTTGCAGGGTATCCTTAAAAAGAGAATTGATTTTACAGTAACCCATATCCCCCATTTAGATAAGCAGGGGAAGATTATTTATCTTGACAAAGACAAAACAGTTCTTTAAGAAAGGTTGATTATTGTGGATTATAGCAAGTTAACTATTAAGGCTTTAGAATATGCCGCTCTAAACCATAAAGACGATGTCAGAAAAGGAAC
>SLSL01000136.1 GCA_007130465.1 Halanaerobiaceae bacterium
AACTTTTTATTTAATTGATGTTATAATTATTTTTATGAATAATGCTAAAGGGGGCACTCAATTGAAAATAATTGAATCATCTCAAGCTAAAATAAACTTATCATTAGCTATTCGGGGAAGGTTTGATGATGGTTATCATGACTTAAATATGATTATGCAAACTATTTCTTTAGCAGATATTTTAGAAATAAAAAAATGTTCAGAAGGCATATTTTTAAATTTAGGTTCAGATATAAATTTACCTGATAATCAAGATAATATAATTTGGGAAGCAGCAAATAAGTTAATTGAAAATTTTCCTGATAAAATAGAAGGTTTAGAAATAAAATTAAAAAAAAATATTCCTATTGCTGCCGGATTAGCAGGGGGCAGTAGTAATGCAGCAGCGGTAATTAGAGGAGTAAATAGACTGTTTCAGTTAAATCTAAATTGGTCAGAGATGCGAAAGATTGGGGCTGAAATAGGCTCAGATGTTCCTTTTTGTGTTAAAGGAGGAACTGCTCAGGTGAAAGGCAAAGGAGACCAAATTCGAGATTTGAAACCTTTGAAAAATTATAAAGCTGTATTAATAAATCCTGGATTTAAAGTAAGTACTGCAAAAATTTTTGATGAGTTTGCGTATGGTAATTATAATAAATTGAATATACCTACAGCTAAACTTGTTGAATTAATAGAGTTAGATAGAAAAATAGATTGGAAGGAAGGCTGGGCAAATCAATTAGAGCCAGTAACTTTTAATCTGTATCCAGAATTGAAAGAAATTAAAAAATGGTTGCTTGATAATGGGGCAGTTCATTCTCAATTATCAGGTAGTGGTCCTACTATGATAGGTTTTCTAAGAAAAAAAGAGGATGCAGAAAAAATTGCAAGATTATGGACTGGAAAAGGTAAGAGTTTTGCTGTTGATTTTACTAAAGGTTATTAAGTTATTAAAAAATTTAAGGAAGGTGTTAATTAAATGACATCAAATGAGAAGAAGAAAATATTGGAGAAGGCAGAAGCAAATGGTGTCAAGTTTGTGAGGTTACAATTTGTTGATATTTTGGGTATTATAAAGAATGTTGCTATTCCGATTGAACAACTTTCAACTGCACTTGATGGAGAAATTATGTTTGATGGCTCATCGATTGAAGGTTTTAGTAGAATTCAGGAGTCGGATATGTATTTAAAACCAGATCCTAAAACTTTTGCTATATTTCCCTGGAAATCAGGGGAAGGATCTATAGCTCGTTTAATGTGTGATATCTATACTCCAGCAGGAAATCCATATATAGGATGTCCTCGAAGTGCATTGAAAAAAGTTGTTGCAGAGGCAGAAGGTATGGGATTTTCTATGTGTGCTGGACCAGAACCAGAGTTCTTTTTATTTAAAAAAGATGAAAACGGTAATCCTACAACTAATACAAATGATAAAGGCGGATATTTTGATTTGTCTCCTGTAGATTTAGGCGAAGAAGCCAGGCGTGATATTGTTTTGGCTTTACAGAAAATGGGCTTTGAAGTTGAAGCCTCTCACCATGAAGTTGCTGCAGGTCAGCATGAGATTGATTTTAAATATGAGCCAGCTTTACATACAGCAGATAATATAGCTACTTTTAAATTTGTAACTAAAACTATTGCCATGCAACATAATTTGCACGCAACTTTTATGCCGAAACCTATTTATGGAATAAATGGTTCAGGAATGCATATTCATCAATCTTTATTTAGAAATGGGGAAAATGCATTTTATGATCCTGATGATCAATTAGGTTTAAGTGAAGTAGCATATTATTATATTGGTGGGCTCTTAAAATATGCACCTGAATATACGGCAATAACAAATCCAACAATTAATTCTTATAAAAGATTAGTAGCAGGCTATGAAGCACCGGTTTATATATCCTGGTCAGCCACAAATAGAAGTGCGCTTGCTAGAGTTCCTTCCAGTAGAGGAGTCTCTACAAGAGTTGAATTAAGAAGCCCAGATCCTTCAGCCAATCCGTATTTAGCTTTAGCAGTTACTTTAAAAGCAGGGATTCAGGGTATCAAAGATAAGGTAGATCCTGGAAGTCAGACATTAAAGAATATATATAAAATGACTTCAGATGAAAGAAAAGAAGCAGAGATTCAAAGTTTACCAGAAAATATTATGGATGCAGTTGATAATTTAAGAGGTAGTCAAATTATGAAAGAAACTCTAGGAAGCCATATTTTTGATAGATTTATTAGAGCTAAAGAAATGGAATGGTCTGATTATAAAATTCAGGTTCACGAATGGGAATTAGATAGATATTTATTAAATTATTAACTATAGATATTTTTGGGAGTGAGTTTTGTAATAATGAAGATAGGGAAATTATCAAGTAATAGATTAAAAGAAACAGTTTTAAGTAAAATTACTAAACATCGAGATGATATCTTAGTAGATTCAGCTATTGGAGAAGATAGTGCTGTTGTTGATTTTGGAGATCAGATTCTGGCTATATCATCTGATCCTATTACAGGAGCAGGGCAAAAAGCTGGTTACCTTGCTGTTCATATAGCTTGTAATGATATAGTAGCAACAGGTGCTAAACCTATTGGAATTCAGGTGGTTCTGTTATTGCCAGAGGAAATTACTGATAATGAAATAAAAGAGATAATGACTGAAATAGATGAAACGTCAAAAGAGATAAATGTTCAGATTCTAGGAGGTCATACAGAAGTTTTAAGTCATGTTGATAAGCCGATTATTATAATAACTGCAATTGGTAAAGCTGAAAAAAATAATTATGTAGCGACCAGTGGAGCAAGACTTGGTGATGATATAATAATTACAAAAGGTTTAGGACTTGAAGGAGCCTTTATATTAGCAAATGATTATTCAAATATTTTATTAGAAAGAGGAGTTAGCCAAAAAGTTATTAATAAAGCTAAATCCTTTGATAAATATATAAGCGTTTTAAAAGAGGGGATTAAGGCTGCTGAAATAGGAGTAAATTCAATGCATGATATTACGGAAGGTGGTTTAATTGGAGCTTTAGATGAAGTGAGTAGAGCTTCAAAATTGGGTTTTCAAATTAATATTAATAATTATGCTATACCTGAAACTGTTACTGAAATAACTGATAGATTGAATTTAGATCCATATTCATTAATATCTTCTGGTAGTTTATTAATTACCACGAGTAAACCTGATGAGTTAATTAAAGAGTTAAATAAGATTGGTGTAAAATCATATAAAATAGGTAAAATGATTGAAGAAGGAAGGATTATTAATAATGGGAAAGAGTTAAAAGATATAAATTGGGACGGTAAAGATTCTTTGTGGAAATTTATTGAACAAAATAAAAATTAATACTTGACTTCTTTTTTATAACAAGGTATAATATTGTTATAAATTTACAAAAATATAAAAGGAGTGGGTAAAATGGAAATTACTGATGTAAGAATTTATCCTGTTAAGGCAGATGGCAAGTTTAAAGCTTTTGCTTCAATAACTTTAGAGGATAAATTGGTTGTTAGGGGATTAAGGGTAGTAGAAGGCAGAAATGGTTTTTTTGTTGCAATGCCTAGCAGAAAATTTAAAGATGAATATTATGATGTATGTTTTCCTATTACTAGTGAATTTAAAGATGACATTTCCAAAAAAGTCATGACTAAGTATGAAGAATTATTAAAAGATGCGGTATAGATTCAACTATTTGCAGTAATAGCAGGCCGGCTAATTCAGTCGGCCTGCTATTACTTTTACATTAAAATTTGACAAAAGCAAAATCTTCTGTTATACTTCATACGATTAAGAGTTGAGTTTTTATAGGGGGGGTATGATGCGGAATACTTTGGTAATTATTTTAGCTGCAGGAATGGGTAAAAGAATGAATTCTGATAAAATTAAAGTTTTACATAAAATCGCTGGTAAACCAATGATAAATTATGTTTTAGATCAGGCATATGAAATATCAAATGATGTTGTCTGTGTAATTGGACATCAATCAGAAAAGGTTAAAAATGAATTAAATTCATATAAAAATTTAAGCTTTGTATATCAGGAAGAACAATTAGGAACAGGTCATGCTGTTATGCAAGCTAGAAACCATATTAAAGGGCATAAAGGCCCTGTTTTAATTCTTTATGGTGATACACCCTTATTAAAGCATGAAACTTTAAAAAACCTAATAAACAAACATATTTCAAAATCTGCAGGCATGTCAGTTCTAACATCTTATTTAGATGATCCAACAGGATATGGTCGAATAATAAAAGATGAGAATGGTCAGTTACTTGATATTATTGAGGAACAGGATGCTAATACTAATATTAAGAAAATAAATGAAATTAATACTGGTTTATACTGCTTCTCTTCTGATTTATTAATAGCAGCTTTAGATAATTTAAATAATGATAATAACCAAGGAGAATATTATCTTCCTGAGGCAATTAACCATATTAGAAAGAGTAATAAAATAATTACTGAATCTGCAGACTCCAAAGAAATATTAGGAGTAAATGATCGAGAAGATTTAGCTAATGCTGAATATATTATTCGCCAAAGAATAAATAGAGAGTATATGAATAAAGGTGTAACATTAATAGATCCGAAATCGACTTATATCGAAGAAGGTGTAAAAATAGAAAAGGATGTTACTATATATCCAAATACTTATATAAAATCTGGAACTATTATAAAAAAAGATGTTGTAATTGAGTCTAACTGCCTTATAGCAGATACAGAAATTTCAGAATCTGTTAAGATAAAACATGGTAGCGTAATTTTACAATCAACTATTGGAGAGAATACTGATGTTGGACCTTACGCTTATTTACGCCCTCAAACTAGTATTGGTAAAGGTTGCAGGATAGGTAACTTCGTAGAGTTGAAAAAATCCTCAATAGGAAACGAGAGTAAAGTTCCACATTTAAGTTATGTTGGTAATGCTAAAATAGGGGAAAAGTGCAATATTGGTGCAGGGACTATTTTTGCTAATTATGATGGTTTTAATAAACATGAAACAGTTTTAGGTGATGATGTTTTTATTGGCAGCAATACTACTCTAGTAGCTCCTGTGAAGTTGGGAAATAATTCTAAAACTGGAGCTGGCTCTGTTGTGACAAAGGATGTTGAAGATAATTCAGTAGTTTTAGGGGTTCCTGCTCGTTTGTATAAAAAAGATAATTAGATTAAGTAATTTAGATTAAGTAATAAGGAGTTGAACTTATGGCTGCATATGGGGATAAAATGAAAATTTTTACTGGTAATTGTCATCCTGAGCTGGCGGAAGATATTTGTAATTATTTAGGGACTGAGTTAGTTTCATCAGAGATTGGGCGTTTTAAAGATGGTGAGATCTCAGTGAAGATTGAGGAGACTGTAAGAGGTGCTGATGTATTTGTGATTCAGCCGACTAGTCCTCCTGTTAATGAAAATATAATGGAACTTTTAGTAATGATTGATGCATTAAGGAGGGCCTCAGCCAGAAGAATTACAACTGTTATTCCATACTACGGTTATGCTCGCCAGGATAGAAAAGCTCAACCAAGAGATCCAATAACAGCAAAATTAGTTGCTAATTTATTGCATACAGCCGGTGCTAGAAGAATTTTATCTATTGACTTACATGCTCCACAGATACAAGGTTTTTTTGATATACCTGTTGATCATTTATATGCCTCACCTATTATGATTGATTATTTTAAAACAAAAAACTTAGAAAACTTTACAGCAGTTGCTCCAGATATAGGCTCAGTAAGAAGAGTAAGAACATTTGCCAAACAGTTGGATATACCGATGGCTATAATAGATAAAAGACGTCCTAAAGCAAATGTAGCAGAAGTCATGAATATAATAGGTGATATAGAAGGTCAAAATGTTATACTGTTTGATGATATTATAGATACGGCTGGTACTATGACAGCTGCAGCTGCAGCCTTAAAAGAAAAAGGTGCTAATGATGTATTTGCTTGTGGTACACATGCCCTTTTCTCTGGTCCAGCTATGGATAGGCTAGAGGAAGCCCCTCTTGAAGAGATAGTTGTTACTAACTCTATTCCCCAGGATAATCATCAAAGATTAGACAATCTTAAAGTTTTATCAATTGCTCCTTTACTTGGAGAAGCAATTGATAGAATATTTAAAGATGTTTCAGTAAGTGTTTTATTTAAGTAACTATTGCTCATAAGTTAGATTAATGTTATAATATTATATGGTTTGGATTGTTAAGCTAAAAATTATATATAGAATATATCAAGGAGAGGATATTTTATGGAAAGGTTTCAGCTAGAGGCAGAAGCTAGAGAAGAAACTGGAAAAAATATTGCACGCAAAATTAGAAGAGAAGGTAAAATTCCGGGGGTTGTTTATGGAAGAGAGCGTAGCCCTCAGCCTTTAATTGTTGACCCATTAAAATTAAAGGGGAAGTTAGACGCTAATGCTATTGTTGATTTGATAATTAAAGATGATGAAGGGGAAGATTCAACTGAAACAGTAATGATTAAAGACTATCAGAAACATGTGATTAAAAATGAATTGTTACATGTTGATTTTCATCATATCTCAATGGATGAAACTATTACTGTTACTATACCTATTGAAACTGTCGGTAAAGCATATGGCGTTCAAGAAGGTGGAGTATTGCAGCAGTTAATGCGTGAAGTAGAAATTGAATGTCTTCCAACTGATATTCCAGATAAATTTGAGCTGGATATTACTGAACTAGACGTTGGAGATTCTTTGCAGGTTAGTGATCTTGAAATTGGAGATGAAATTGAATTAGTCAGTTCGTTAGATGATGTTATAGTAACTGTTGTTACACCAAGTGAAGAGATTACAGAAGAAGTCGAAGAAGAACTTCTCGATGTTGAAGGACTTGAGCCTGAAGTTATTGGAGAAGAAACAGAAGAGTTAGAAGAAGAATTAGAAGGCGAAGAAGAGGAAGAAAAGTCTGAGTAAAGATTAAAGCGTAATCCGAACTAAGGATTACGCTTTCAATATTTTTGTTTTGGATGGTGCGTCAAATGAAATTGATTGTTGGTTTAGGAAACCCAGGGCCTAAATATGCAAACACACGTCATAATATTGGATTTCAGTTTATTAAAAAAATAGGCAAGCTGTATGAATTATCATTTACTCAAAGATGTGACTCAATAGTTGGTGAAGGTAAAATTCGTTATCAAGAAGTGGTTTTAGCTCAGCCATTAACTTATATGAATAGAAGTGGTAGAGCTGTTAAATGTTTGGTTCGCAAATATAATTTGGATTTAAATGATATATTGATTGTATATGATGATTTGAATTTAGATATTGGCAAAATCAGATTAAGAACTTCTGGAAGCAGCGGTGGCCACAATGGAATGAAATCAATTATAAATCAGTTATCAAGTAACCAGTTTCCAAGGTTGAAAATTGGTATAGGTCGGCCAGAACCTGGTTTTGATGTTTCTAATTATGTTTTAGGTCGTTTTAGTCCTGAGGAAAAAGAAGTAATAGATAAATCTATTGAAGAAGCCGTTCAAGCAGCAGAAACCTTTATAGAATCTGGTCCAGAAGTAGCGATGAACAAATTTAATTAATTTTAAATGGCCCGTACTTATAAGTAGGGGCCTTTTTACTATTTGTTCAAGATTTAATTTATTGGAGGAATAAAAGTGGAGCTTAAATATAATAAAACTAATAAAAAAATAAATAATCTGAAAGATTCTATAATCAATAAGGAGAATATTAATGTAACAGGCTTGAAGGGTGCTAAATTATCGTTAATAATTTCTATATTGGAAAATTATTTGATAAATGACTTATTGATTATTACTAAAAATAATTATAGGGCGAATGAATTATATGAGGATCTATTAAGGCTATTACCTTCAGACAAAGTATTATATTTTCCTGAAAAGGATATTATGCCACATGAAAATATTAAAGTTCCAGCCTGGCAAACTAGAAATAGATTGCAGGTTTTAAATTCTTCTAATAATAAAGAAACTCAGATAATTGTTATTCCTGTTCAAGCATTATTTAAAGCAATTGTTCCTTATTGGAGATGGAATGAATTTGTGATTAAATTAGAAGTAGGAAAAATTTTTGAATTAAAAAGATTGACGTCATTATTAATAGACGCAAGCTACGAAAGAACAGAAAAAGTAGAAGATATTGGAGAGTTTAGCATGAGAGGAGGAATTATAGATATATTTCCTCCAGGAGAAAAGAGGCCATTCAGAGTAGAGTTTTTTGGAGATGAAATAGATTCTATCAGAAAGTTTTCAATTAATGATCAAAAATCTTTGGGGGAAATCGATAGTTTTTCTATCTACCCTGCATCAGAGATTATTTTACCGGAAGACTTTAATGGTAGGTCTAATAGTATCTTAGCAAGTTTTGAAAAAAAACTCTCCAAATTAAATAGTAATAAAGATTTCAATGAAATTAAATCTAATTTAGAAACAAAAAGGAATTCATTTTTAGAAGCAAGAGAAAAAGAAGATTTAGTATATTTAAAAGAATATTTACCATTTTTATATAACAAGCTTTCTACTATTTTTGATTACTTAAAAGAGAGCATTACTATTATACTAGAAGATGCAAATCAAATCGATAAAATTATAGAAAGCCATTACAATAATATCAAAGAGGAATGCACCGAATTATTAAATAAGGGAGAAGTACTAGATTATTATTATGAAAATTTTTGGGAGCCTAATGATTTAAATAGACAGATATGGTCATATCATCATATTGATTTGAAGGAAGATTATGGTCCAAATGATAAAATAGATATTGAGTTTTCATATGAAGGTATTGAAAACTTTCAATCACGACTTGATTTATTTAAAAAGAAAGTAAAGACTTTATTAAATAAAGATTATAGTGTTGTTCTCACTGTATCAAATAATAAAAAGAGAGATACAATTAAGAATTTATTTTCAGATGATGAATCTATTTTAATCAAAGAAAATGAATATGAGGTATTAGAGCCAGGGATAAATATATTAATAGGTGATTTATCTTCAGGGTTTAAATCAAATGATTTAAACTTAGTTTTATTTACTGAAAATGAAATTTTTGGTCATAAAAAAAGAAAAAAATTAAAACTTGATGATATACATCCTGGTGAAAAAATAAGTACTTTTACAGATTTAGATAAAGGTGATTATGTTGTCCATGAAAACCACGGTATTGGAAGGTTTATGGGGATTGAAACCTTAGAAATTCAAAACTCAAAACAAGATTATTTATTACTTAAATATGCAGGAAACGATAAATTATATGTACCTCCAGAAAAAATTGATTTAGTTCAGAAATATATTGGAGGAGAAAATAATCAACCTAAACTATACAAATTGGGTGGTAGTGATTGGCAGAAAACCAAAGAAAAAGTTAAAGCTTCTGTTAAAGAGTTAGCAGTAGACTTAATAGATTTGTATGCTAAAAGAGAGGCAATTACAGGGTATGCTTTTAGCGAGGATACAACATGGCAGAAAGAGTTTGAAGATAGATTTCCTTATGAGGAAACTCCTGATCAAGAGAAGACTATTCAGGAAGTTAAAAATGATATGGAAAGTCCACATCCAATGGACAGATTATTATGTGGTGATGTCGGTTATGGTAAGACCGAAGTTGCAATAAGGGCAGCCTTTAAAGCTGGAATAGATGGAAAACAAACAGCAGTATTAGTTCCTACCACTATTCTTGCTCAACAGCATTTTAATACTTTTCAAGAAAGAATTGATGATTTTCCTATAAATGTAGCAATGATAAGTAGATTTAGAAGTAGAGCTGAGCAAAAAATAATTAAACAAAAATTAAAAAATGGTAGAATTGATATAGTTATTGGGACACATAGATTACTGTCAAAAGATATTGAATTTAATGATTTAGGCTTATTAATTATTGATGAAGAACAGAGGTTCGGGGTCAATCATAAAGAAAAATTAAAAAATATGAAAGAAAAAATTGATGTATTGGCAATGACAGCCACTCCAATCCCTAGAACTCTCCATATGTCTCTTTCGGGTGTTAGAGATATGAGTTTAATTGAAACTCCACCAGAAAACCGTTATCCAGTTAAAACTTATGTTAAAGAGTTTAGTAAAAGTTTAATTAGAGATGCTATTAAAAGAGAAATGAATAGAAAAGGGCAAATATATTTTGTTCATAATCGTATTGAGGACATTGAGAAATATGCTAATTTAATTAAAGAAGAGGTGCCTGAAGCTAAAGTAGCAATTGGACATGGACAAATGGCAGAAAATAAGCTTGAGAAATTAATGTATGATTTCTATGAAAGGAAATATGATGTTTTAGTGTGTACAACTATTATTGAAAATGGTCTTGATATTCCTAATGTAAACTCAATAATAGTAAACCAGGCAGAAAATTTTGGTCTTGCTCAACTTTATCAAATTAGAGGCAGAGTTGGTCGTTCTAATAAAGTTGCTTATGCGTACATGTTATATGAAGAAGATAGAGTATTACCTGAACTTGCTGATAAAAGATTGCAGGCTTTAAAGGAATTTTCTAGTCTAGGCTCTGGTTTTAAAATAGCAATGAGAGATATGGAGATTAGAGGTACCGGAAACCTTTTAGGAGCAGAGCAACATGGGCATATTGCCAGTATTGGTTATTCTTTATATTGTAAACTTCTTGATAATGCTGTGCAGGAATTAAAGGGTAAAACAGAGAATGAAGTTATAGAACCTGAAATAAAATTAGATATTAATGCTTTTATACCTAATGAGTATATTAATTCTGCCAATCAGAAAATAGAATTTTATCAAAGAATAAAAAAATCAAAATCCGAAGAAGAGTATTCTGAAATACTAGAAGAACTTATTGATAGATTTGGTGATGTTCCTGATTCATTATTAAACTTATTATATATAAATAATTTAAAAAATATTGCTGCAAAATTAAAAATCATTAGAGTGATTGAAGAAGATAAGAGCATAAACTTTGTTTTTAAAGATAAAAACTCTGTTGATCGGGATGCAGTTTTGAAATTGATTAATGATTATCCGCGTCAAATAAATATAAATTCAAGAAAAAAACCTGTTATAAAGCTAAAAAAATCAAAAAAATTCAAAGAAAATGATTACAAAATGGTTGAGAGTTTGATAAGCTTTTTAACTGACTTAGAACGACATCAGACTTATTTGACTCCTGATTATAAGGAATAGGTGGTTGTTTTGTCTAATAAAAAAAAGAATAATTTTGTTTTTGGAGCAGCTATTTTAAGTGGTGCAGGAATTTTATCAAGAGTTATGGGGCTAGGATATCGAGTAGTCTTAATTAGGTTAATAGGTGCAGAGGGTATGGGGATTTATCAAATGGCATATCCTTTGTATACAATAATGTTAGTTGTATCCAGGTCAGGTATTCCTGTTGCTTTGGCAAAAATGGTTGCAGGTCGTTTAGCAAAAGGGAAAAATAAAGATGCCTATAGGATTTTTACTATAGCAAGGATATTGAGCATAATAATTGGGCTTTTATCTTCAATTACTATGGCATTACTGGCGGGGCCATTAATATCTATATTAAGATTAGACCCTAGAGCTTATTATGCAATCTTAGCTATTTCTCCTGCAGTATTCATAGTTTCGGTAATGGCCAGTTATAGAGGCTTTTTCCAGGGAATGCAGGATATGAAACCAACGGCTTTATCTCAATTATTAGAACAGTTTGTTAGGACTATTACCATGATCTTACTTGCTTATTTATTGTTACCACTCGGTTTGAACTATGCTGCTGCAGGTGCTTCATTTGGTGCGGTTACTGGGGCAATTGCTGGACTTATAGCTCTTATATATATATACTATAAAAGAAGAGGTACTATTTTTGAGTTTTTCAATGAAGGTAATGAATTATCTGAATATAAAGTAAAACCTATTGCTACAGAATTAACCAAATTAGCTATACCTATTACAATTGGAGCTCTGGTGCAACCATTAATGTCATTAGTTGATTGGATATTTGTTCCTCAAAGATTACAGGCTGCAGGTTTTATAATGGGAGAAGTTACAACTTTATATGGAAGATTAACTACTGTTGCAATGCCTTTAGTACAATTTCCAACAGTCATTACGGTTTCACTAGCTACCAGCCTAGTACCGGCTATATCTGAAGCTTTTGAACTTAAAAACCAAAACTTAATCTATCATAGAACAACTACAGCAATAAGACTAACTTATATGCTTGGTTTGCCGGCTGCTATTGGGATGTTTGTTCTTTCAGGTCAATTGACTGATATTATCTATAATGAACCTCAGGCAGCAAGTATATTGGCTGTAGTAAGCTGGGGAGTTTTATTTATTACACTTCAACAAACTTCTTCAGCAATTTTACAGGGGATTGGTAGAACAGATTTACCGGCTAAAAACCTATTTATTGGAGCAGGTTTTAATGCTATAATAAATTATACATTAACTGGATTACCAGCATTTAATATTCACGGAGCAGCATTAGGTACAGTTGTTGGTTTTGCAGTAGCTGCTTTGTTAAATTTGAAGTCTGTTTATAAAGAATTGGGATTTTTATTTGGAGATAAAAGGAGATTCATATATCCCTCAATTGTTGCTTTATTTATGGGAATCATAACTTATATTTCAAAAGAATTACTATTCAACATTTTTGTTTTGGAAGGTTTTATGATGGAGTTTGCAGTTTTAATACTGCTTGTTGGAATAGGAGTAGTAAGTTATTTTATTCTATTAATTTATGCTGGAGAAATAGGTTATGATGAATTAAAATTTATCCCTAAAATTGGAATAAAGCTAGCAAATAAATTAAAAGAATGGGGTGTGATTGATTATTAATAAAGATGAATTAAGTGAACATATTTTTAAATCTGTTAAAATTCTTGCTCAATTAAGAAGTGAAGAAGGTTGCCCCTGGGATAAAAAACAAGATCTTAAATCATTAAAAAAATATTTGATTGAAGAAACATATGAAGTTATAGAGGCTATTGAATTAAATGATATGAGGTCATTAAAAATAGAATTAGGAGATTTGTTATTACAAATAATATTTCAATCAAGAATAATGGAAGAAGAAAATCAGTTTGACTTTTTAGATGTTATAAAATATTTGAATGAAAAATTAATTAGAAGGCATCCACATGTTTTTGGAGAAGATATTGCTGAGAATTCGGATGATGTTAACTTGATTTGGGAAAGAATTAAGACAGAAGAAAATGATAATAATTTCAGTGGTGATTCAGATATTTTAGAGTATAATAAAAGCCAATCTGCTTTATTGCAAGCTCTTGAATTGCAGAGAAAAGCTGCGGAGGTTGGTTTTGATTGGGAAGAGATTGAACCTGTTTTCGATAAAATTGAAGAAGAGTTATCTGAAATTAAAGAAGCTTTGAGATCTGAAAGTAAGGAGGCTGCTTCTCAAGAATTAGGTGATTTATTATTTGCAACTGTTAATCTTTCAAGGTTTATTGATACTAATCCTGAAGTTGCTTTGCTTGGAACAATTAATCGTTTTATTAAAAGATTTAAATATATTGAAAAGAAGGTTATAGAAGATGAATTAGATTTTGAGAATATGGAAATATTAGAGTTAGAAAAATTATGGCAGGAAGCCAAACTTAAAATGAGGAGATGACAGAACTTGAAAAGGAAAAAAACAATAATTTTTATTTTATTTTTACTCTTAACATTAACAATAAATGCAACTAATGTTTATAGTTTTGATCTAGGAGCTTATTCTGCCATATTAATTGAGGCTGAAACAGGACAAGTATTATATGAGCACAATGCAGATGAAGAGTTGCCTCCTGCTAGTATAACAAAAGCTATGGCAATGCTTATTGCAATGGAGGATGTTGAATCAGGAAAAATTTCGCTTGAAGACAAAGTAACAGTTAGCCGATATGCTGAATCTATGGGGGGATCTCAAATTTTCCTGGATTCAGGTACAGAATTAACTATCGAAGAATTATTAAAGGCAGTAACAGTGGCTTCAGCGAATGATGCTAGTGTAGCATTAGCTGAAGGTATTTCAGGATCATATTATTCATTTGTTGATAGAATGAATGAAAGAGCTGATGAGTTAGGCATGGATAATACTAATTTCAGAAATACTACTGGTTTACCAGAAGCTGATCATTATACAACTGCTAGAGATATAACAAAAATGTCGCAAAAAGTTATTATGTATCCTGAAATTAGGGAATGGGGACAGATATGGGTAGATTATATAGAACTCCCAAATAGGCAGGCAATGTTAACTAATACCAACAGGCTAATTTTGAGTTATCAGGGAATGGATGGTATTAAGACTGGTTATACCTCTGAATCTGGTTATAGTTTGGCTGCTTCAGCAGCTCGCCAGGACATGAGGATGATATCTGTAGTTTTGAAAGCTGATACAGAAGCAGAAAGACAAGAGCTAACTACTAGACTTTTAGACTATGGGTTCAATAATTTTCGCCAGGAAACTTTAATTTCAAATGATGAAGTAATTCATAATATAGATATTCCAGGCAGTAGAGATGGCACAGGGTCTGTTAGGGTTGTTCAAGATTTAAATATTATAATTCCTCGGAATGAAGATTATGAAACAGAATTAAATTATTATACAGAGGAAGAATATGATTTTCCAATTCTTGAAGGAGATACTGTTGGAGAAGTAGGAGTTATGATGAATGGACAGGAAGTATCAAGAACAGAAATTGTTGCAGCAGAAGAAATTGATCGGGCAAATATATTTACCAGGTTATTTAGAAGGGCAGCAAATACAATTAGAGATTTTATTGATAGGTAATAGTTTAAGATAGCTAATATTATTAGGTATATAAGGATTTAATATAGGGGCAGATTTCTGCCCCTATATTAAATTTTAAAAAATCCGAGAAAAGTCTTGACAGTTAATAAAGATGATGTTAGTATAGTAAATGTCGCTTGAAAAAAAGTAAAAGAGGCGAAAAAAACTTTCAAATAGGCCTTGACGAAAAGCGGTAGAA